>JBEAXB010000104.1:0-4977 GCA_041160045.1 Actinomycetota bacterium | reverse complement strand
TACCTCTGAAGGCACCGTTGTTGTCGCCCTCGACATGAAGAACACCCCGAATACGGTGAATAACTTCGTCACTCTGTCGCGCTACAAGTACTACGACACCTCGTATATCTTCCGCACCGATGTGAGCCTCGACATCATCCAAGGCGGCGGAGCCACGAATAGTGACTCCCCTGGCTACACCATCAAGGACGAAGGAACAGGCTTTGCATATAAGGCCGGCGACCTCGTGATGGCTCGCAGTTGGTGCCGATTCCGGTGGCGGACAGTTCTTCTTCGTGACAGGTCCGAAGGCTTCGGTACTCGACAGCCAAGGCACCTACGTCACTTTCGGCCAGATCACAAAGGGTCTCGATGTCGTCCAGGCGATTCAGGCCCTGAATGCCGGCGAAGGTGATCTTGGTGGCGCACCATCACGCCCAGTCAAGATCAACTCCGTCACCATCACCGAGAAATAGCCGCTGGCCCACCCGGGCCACAGCGCAGTTCTTTCAATTCGGGTCGCGGTTGTTACCGTGTTTTCCATGTCGTCTGAAATGAACATTGCAAAAGTTGGAATCTGTGGCTCCGGAATCATGGGCTCAGGCCTTGCCGAAGTAGCCGCCAAAGCCGGATACACCGTTGTCGTGCGCTCTCGTAGCGCTGCCAGCGCCCAGGCCATGATCACAACAATCGAAAAGGGTCTCGACAAGCAAGTTGCTCGCGAAAAGATCACCGCCGATGACAAGGCCGCCATCCTTGGCCGCCTGTCGGCCACCGACAAGATTGCAGACCTTGCTGATTGCGACCTTGTCATCGAATCAGTCGTCGAAGATCTCGCAGTCAAGAAGGCGTTGTTCGCCGAACTCGACAAGGCCGTCAAGCCCGGAGCGATTCTTGCAACGAACACCAGCACATTGCCTGTTGTTGAAATGGCAATGGCAACCGGTCGTCCAGACAAAGTATGCGGAATCCATTTCTTCAACCCCGCAACTGCAATGCCACTTGTCGAAGTTGTGCGTCCGATCACCGCATCAGACGACACCATGGCTGCTGCAAACGCATTCACTGCCAAGTGCGGCAAGAGCGGCGTGCAGGTCAAGGATCGCGCAGGCTTCATCGTCAATGCACTTCTCTTCCCGTACCTCAACAATGCAATCCGCATCTGGGAAACAGGCACTGCATCAATGGAAGACATCGATACAGCAATGAAGGGTGGATGCAATTTCCCAATGGGACCATTCGCATTGCTCGACCTTGTTGGTCTTGATACATCACTTGCAATTCTTGAAGCACTGTACGCAGAATTCGCTGATGCGAATTACGCAGCAGTTCCTACGCTTCGTCGCCTCGTTGCGGCCGGCAAGTTGGGACGCAAGAGCGGTGAAGGTTTCTACACCTACTGATCCTTGTCGGTGCCGATGATTCCACCGACAGAATCCCGGTGGGGTTTTCCACCACCATCACAGTGGCCAATCGATGACGATGTCGTTGCCATCGGTGCAGACCTTGCACCAGACACATTGCTGTATGCGTACGCGCACGGCATGTTTCCGATGTACCTCGACAAGAAGAACCGCACCCTTGGATGGTGGTCACCGGTTGATCGCGGCATCATCCCACTCGACGCGATGCGGGTCACTCGATCGCTTGAAAAGAGCGCGCGAAAATTTCGGTGCACTGTCGACACGGCATTTGAACAAGTCATGCGTGCATGCGCCACTTCACACACCGATGGCAACTGGATCAATGACGAGTTCATTGCCTCGTATTCAGAACTGCACGCCATGGGTCATGCTCACAGCGTCGAGGTATGGAATGCAGACGATGAGTTGGTGGGTGGGGTCTACGGGGTGCGTATCAACAAATTCTTCGCCGGGGAATCCATGTTTCACCTGGAACGGGATGCCTCGAAAGTCGCCCTCAGGCATGCCGTGGATCTGATGCGTCTCGATGGCATGACGTTGTTCGACACCCAATGGAACACCGACCATCTGGCGTCCCTCGGGTGCATCACCATCCCCCGCGAGGAATATCTGGCTCTGCTGGCCACAGCCGTCGCTCCCTGAGGCCTCACCGTGCAGATTGGGTGCAGTCATTGCCATACTTGAGGCGTGACTGACGCCAATACCCCCCGCCGCGATGACCCGTGGTTGATGCGCACCTACTCGGGCCACTCCACGGCAGCTGCGTCGAACAACCTGTACCGCACGAACCTCGCAAAGGGTCAGACCGGTCTTTCCATTGCCTTCGACCTTCCGACACAAACCGGATACGACCCTGACCACATTCTTGCCAACGGCGAAGTGGGCAAAGTCGGAGTTCCTGTTGCTCACCTCGGACACATGCGCACGCTTCTTGATTCCATTCCTCCGGGGAAAATGAATACGTCGATGACCATCAACGCAACTGCTGCGTGGATGCTTGCGCTGTATGTGGCGAACGCCCGCGAACAAGGAACTGCTGCAACCGAATTGCGCGGCACCACACAGAACGACATCGTGAAGGAATACCTCTCGCGCGGAACGTACATTTTCCCACCAGCACCATCGAAGCGATTGATTGTCGACATGGTTGCATGGTGTGCGCACAACGCACCCAAATGGAATCCGATGAACGTGTGCTCGTATCACCTGCAAGAAGTCGGCGCGACACCCGTGCAGGAAATCGCTTACTCACTTGCAACAGCAATCGATGTTCTCGATGCAGTGCGTGAAAGTGGTCAGGTAGATCACGCTCAGTTCGACCAGGTATTCGGCTCCATTTCATTCTTTGTGAATGCCGGAATTCGTTTTGTTGAAGAAGTGTGCAAGATGCGCGCATTCACCGAACTATGGGATCGCATTGGTCGCGAGCGCTACAACGTCACCGATGCCAAAGCGCGTCGTTTCCGTTATGGCGTGCAGGTCAACTCGCTTGGCCTCACTGAGGCGCAGCCAGAGAACAATGTGCAGCGAATCGTGCTGGAAATGCTGGCCGTTACTCTTTCGAAGAATGCACGTGCACGCAGTGTTCAGTTGCCTGCATGGAATGAAGCACTTGGTTTGCCACGTCCGTGGGATCAGCAGTGGTCGCTACGCATGCAGCAAGTTCTTGCATTCGAATCCGATCTTCTCGAGTACGAAGATATTTTTGATGGCTCAAAAGTTATCGAAGGTCGCACCGCCGAACTTCGCGATGCTGCATGGGAAGAACTTCAAGATGTGCTGTCACTCGGTGGAGCATTCAATGCAGTTGACGAACTCAAGGGCCGTCTTGTTCGTTCAATGGCATTGCGCACTCGTCGCATCGAAAGTGGCGACCAAATCGTGGTTGGTGTCAACTCGTACACCGAATCCGCCGACAGCCCACTCGGTGGTACCGACAATATTTTCGTGGTCGATCCAGCCGTTGAAGCCGAGATGGTTGCCGATGTGAATGCATGGCGTGCATCGCGCGACAACGACCGTGTTGCCAAGGCCCTCGCCCATCTGCGCGCAGCAGCCGAGTCAGACGAGAACATCATGGAGCCATCGATCGAGCTTGCTGAAGCTGGCGGAACAACCGGTGAGTGGTCTCAGGTTCTTCGCGATGTGTTCGGCGAGTTCCGCGCGCCCACCGGAGTTGCAGCAGCCGTCGGACGTCGCACCAGTGCGCTTGCCGATGTCGCTGAATATGTCCGCACGATTCCGGGCGGCCCGCCTCGCTTCCTTGTTGCAAAGCCCGGCCTTGATGGCCATTCAAGTGGTGCCGAGCAGATTGCCGTTGCCGCCCGTGATGCCGGCATGGAAGTGGTCTACAGCGGCATCCGCCTGACACCAGAGCAGATTGTGGCCAGCGCCCGTGACGAAGATCCCGATGTTGTCGGCTTGTCCATCTTGTCTGGCTCGCACATGCAACTTGTTCCCGATGTGGTGAAACGCCTACGAGCAGAGGGTGTTGATTCGCCTGTCATTGTCGGGGGCATCATCCCTGAAGACGACCGTGAATGGCTGTTGTCTCATGGCGTTGCCGCTGTGTACACACCCAAGGATTTTGATATCGCTCGAATCATGCGTGAAATCGCCGAACTGGCAGCATCTCACCGCAGCTAATTAGCCAAAACGGGAATGGCCCCACCAATCGGGTGGTTGTATGGAGCCATGAGCATTTACAGCACCTCCATTTCCACATTGTCCGGCGAGCCCAACGCATTGGCTCAGGCTGACGGAAAAGTGACCTTGGTGGTCAATGTGGCAAGCAAGTGCGGCCTTACCCCTCAATACGAGGCACTCGAGACATTGCAGAAGAATTACGCGGCCAAAGGCTTCACTGTCATCGGTGTGCCGTGCAACCAGTTCATGGGTCAAGAGCCAGGCACCTCAGAAGAGATCGCGACATTTTGCAGCAGCACCTACGGCGTCACATTTCCGCTGACTGAAAAAATCGATGTGAACGGCGAAGCGCGTCATGCTTTGTACGCGGCACTCGCACCAGTTGCCGATGCTGAAGGCGTCGACGGAGACATCCGTTGGAACTTCGAGAAATTCCTTGTCAATCGTGATGGTGCAGTTGTTGCACGCTTTCACCCAAAGACTTTTCACCCAAAGACTGCACCCGATGCGCCCGAAGTTATTTCGGCCATCGAAGCAGCCATCGGCTGATTACGCGCGTTCAGCAGCAACAAAAGTCTCGAGCGCGGAACCGCTCTCGAGACTTGTGATTAACGCGTAACGCGGGAAATCGTGGTTGTGAACAACGACGTGCCATAGACGCTGCGTGTCGACAACAAACCGAGAACCTTTGTGCAACGGAACACGACGTTCCGTTGTCGGGTCTGGCAGCCCGTCGGGGCCGTTGTCCATGAGCAACATGTAACTGTCGGGGCTGTCGGTGAGTTCGAGCCATGTACGAACAACCCAACCTTCGTTGTCGGGGTTGAACCGATTGTTGTCATCACGATGAATGTTGCGAATCGCTTGTTCGCGATTCTGTGGTTCAAGTTTGATGATGCGCACGCGCCCAAAGTTTGCACCGATGGCA
>JBEAXB010000294.1:0-2794 GCA_041160045.1 Actinomycetota bacterium | reverse complement strand
AAGAAAACCCTTGTTGTATAAGGGTTTTCTTAGAGAACCTTGCGAAAGATCTTCAATTTTCGGGCCGTGTACGGCGGGTACGTGATTTTGGGGTCAAGACGAGTGCCGCGCTTCAGTACTGGTTTCATGTGCTGGAAGATGCGCACGCCAGATTTGCCGTGATATCCGCCCATGCCGCTTTCGCCGATTCCGCCGAAGGGAAGGTTCGGGCTGGTGAGGTGCAGAAGAGTTCCGTTCACGGTGACTCCGCCAGCAGTGGTGCGGTCGAGAACGGTGTCAACGACTGCAGTATTCTCAGCAAAGACATACAGGGCGAGCGGATGATCGCGCTCTGTAATGAATGCAATCGCTTCGTCTGTGCTCTTGACGCTGATGATGGGAAGAAGTGGTCCGAAGATCTCTTCTTGCATGAGGGCAGAGTCGAGTTTCACATCGCCAAGCACGGTAGGTGCGATGTAGCGATCTTGTGCTGCTGATTCGCCGCCAACAATCACGGTGCCGCCATTCATGAGTGACACGAGACGATCGAAATGGCGCGGGGAGACAATGCGTCCATAGCTATCGCTTGTGTGCGGGTTCGCACCGTAGAAATCCTTGATGGATGAGCGCAAAGCGTCGACAAACTTGTCCTGCACTGATTCATCGACCAACACGTAGTCGGGCGCAACACAGGTCTGGCCCGCATTGAGCCACTTGCCCCATGCAACGCGACGGGCAGCAACTTCGATGTTTGCGCTTTTATCAACGATGACGGGGCTCTTTCCACCAAGTTCGAGTGTGACAGGAGTGAGGTTGACGGCAGCAGCGGCCATGACAACGCGTCCGATTTTTCCATTGCCTGTGTAGAAGATGTGGTCGAATTTTTGTGCAAGAAGAGCGGTTGTTTCTGGCACGCCACCTTCGATGATGGCGACAGCATCTTTATCCATGTACTTGGGGATGAAACGCGCAAGAACTGCAGAGACATTTGGTGACACTTCTGACGGCTTCAGAATCACGGTGTTGCCAGCAGCAATGGCACCAGCGGCTGGAACAAGTAGCAGTTGCACCGGATAGTTCCAAGGCGCAATGACACACACGACTCCAAGAGGTTCAGGTATGAGAACTGATTTGGCAGGCATAGCAACGAGAGGAGTCGCCACCTTTTCTGTTGCATTCCATTTGGTGAGATTCTTCAACATCAACTTGATTTCACCCGTGACGAATGCAAGATCGGTGATGAAAGCCTCGGCCGTTGGCTTGCCAAGATCAATCTTGAGTGCTTCAAGAAACTCACCTTCGTTTTCTTCCAGCATGTTGATCATTGCTTGCAGTTGCTGGCGACGCCAGTCGAGTGGGCGGGTGACGCGCGAGTCGTAGGTTGCACGAAGGCGCACGACGGTGCCCGCAATCGTTGAGATATCGGTGTGTGGGTCTAACTGCATAGTCATGGGTCCATTCTTTCAGGCGTGTGCAGTAAGGCACCTAGTGGACTGTTCTTCTAGTATGGATATAGTATGGCTATCAAGGTATTCAAGGCTCGTTCAGTCATCACTCTCGATTCGGCGCTCGCACAGGCTGATGCTGTTGCTGTGCAGGATGGCCGAGTGCTGCACACCGGCATGTTCGACCAAGTGAAAGACGATTTATCGTCGCACTCCCTGGAAATCGATGATCGCTTCGCTGATTCAGTGATTGCCCCCGGTTTCATCGAGGCTCATTGCCATATTCAAAGAGAAGGCGCAATGTCGCGCTACCCGTGGGTCGGCTCGTACCCTCGCCGCCGCGTCGATGGCAATTATCAAGTCGGCTGTTCAACAGCCACTGAAGTCATCGAGCGATTGCAGGTTGCGCACGGGGAAATGAAAGACCCGAACGAAGCCTTGATTGCTGTCGGCTTCGACCAATCCATGGTGAACGGTGAAGCACTCACATTGCAGATGCTCGATTCCGTTTCAGAATCTCGACCCATCTGGGTGATGCAAAGCAACGGCCACGTTGGTCACGCGAACTCGGCGATGCTTGCGCGTGCCGGCGTAGATAGAACCACCGATGAAGAAGGTGTGGCGCGCGATGCAAATGGTGAACCAACCGGAGAGATTCGTGAACTTGCTCTTGCCCTCTTTCTTGGCAAGCACGTTGAACTCGACGCTGGTGGAGAAGCAGCAATTTGGGATGCGGGTCACCTGTCACGTCAGGTTGGCTGCACCATGGTCACCGATCTTGCGTACATCCCCACGCTGAAGAGTGTCGACGCATACGGCACAATCGTGAATAACGAAATGTTCCCGACGCGCGTACGGTACGCCCCGAACATCACGTTTTTGTCTCTTCGTAATGATTTCAACAAGACACTGGAATTGTTCAAGACTCTCGAGCAGTACAACACCGACAAATTCGCGATGGGGCCGTTGAAGTTCATTGCGGATGGTTCCATTCAGGGGCGCACAGCTCGTATGAACTGGCCTGGATATTGCTGCGGATCACCGAATGGTTTGTGGCTCGGAGACCCCGAAAAGATCTATGAGCAAATGCTTCCGTTCCACGAAGCTGGTTATCAGCTTGCGTTGCACACCAACGGTGACGAGGCAATTCAGGCAGGTCTCGATATTTATCAGCGACTCCTCGAAACACATCCAAGGTTCGACCATCGCCATCGCCTCGAGCATGTGCAGATGGCCACTGATGCGATGTTCCGTCGCATCAAAACTCTTGGCGTGTGTGTGAATCTGTTCGCCAACCATCTGTACTACTGGGGCGATACCCACCGTAACGACACAATGGGGCCCGCAAAGGCGCGTCATCTCGATGCAGT
>JBEAXB010000012.1:0-9207 GCA_041160045.1 Actinomycetota bacterium | reverse complement strand
TGGCGAAAAGATGACCGAAGTTGCTGGCGAGGTATGCGACGGATTCCTCTGCCATGGCTTCACCACCGAGCGTTACTTGCGCGAAGTCACCATCCCCGCTCTCGCACGTGGCCGCGCAAAAGCCGGCAAGACAATGGAAGGTTTCGAGATCGTCGGGCCAAGTTTCGTTGTCACCGGCACCAACGAAACAGAGATGGCTGCAGCTGCTGCCGGCACTCGTCAACAGATTGCGTTCTACGGATCAACTCCTGCCTACAAGGGCGTTCTCGAACTGCACGGATGGGACGGCCTGCAGGACGAACTCAACACATTGTCGAAGCTTGGCAAGTGGGTCGAGATGGGCAATCTCATCACCGACGACATCTTGAATACATTTGCAGTTGTTGCCGAACCAGAAAAAGTGGCACCAGAACTTGCATCGCGTTATAGCGACATCATCCAACGCCTCAGTTTCTACGCTCCGTACAAGAGCGACCCAGATCGCTGGCTTCCAGTCATCGACGCCCTCAAAAAGGCGTAGTTCACGATTTAGTCGAACGAAGGGCGGGCGCGAAGCGAACGCTTAAGTTCGGCTAGCCCTGATGCGGTGGCAATCGTTTCGATTGCGTCC
Source organism: Actinomycetota bacterium (assembly GCA_041160045.1). Taxonomy (GTDB): domain Bacteria; phylum Actinomycetota; class Acidimicrobiia; order Acidimicrobiales; family Ilumatobacteraceae; genus UBA2093. The sequence goes on along the minus strand of JBEAXB010000012.1, from coordinate 8,597 downwards.
CACAGTTTGACTGCTTCATCTCCGCGAGGGATGTTCGAGATTACTGGACCAAAGAATGAACCTTCGGTGGTTGAACCTGGCCGGAAGGTAAGAATCGGCGTGCCGACATCTTTGCCTGCGCGCTCGAGTGCGAGTGCTGTTTCATCAGAGATGAGACGGTCGAATGTTTCGTCGTGGACAGCCGATGCCCATTCGACGGGAAGGTCGGCTGTTTTCAAAAGACCAGCAATGTGACCCTCGATGTCGGCAACGAACTTTTCACGTTCCTCATTTTTGTGCAGGCTTGTTCCGAGCGCGGTGTACACCTTTGCAACAGCGTCGTTACCGGCAGCTGAGCGCGCCTTGGCAGCGACGCGCAGACCAGAGGTTCCTGCTGCGTGTACTTCCTTGTAGCCAGCAGGCATGGATGAATAATCCATCTTGTCCTGGTTGAGCATTTTGAGGGAGATGAACTTCCACGACACGTTGTAGTCCCGAAGTTCCTGCACCTCGGTCACCCAACGTGATGTGATCCATGCCCAAGGGCATACAGGGTCGAAGAAAAAATCAAGGTCAGCCATGGCTAGACCCTAGCGATTTCTCTCTCTTCGAATGTCTCGATGAGGTCGCCTGGCTTCAGATCCTGGAAGTCGGACAAGCCGATGCCGCATTCGAATCCTTCGCGCACTTCGCGGACATCGTCCTTGAAGCGACGGAGTGACTGAATGGAGCCCTTCCAGATGATCGTGCCATCGCGAAGGAAACGCACCTTCGTGCCACGAGTGATGACTCCGGTACGAATGAAACAACCCGCGATTGCACCAAGTTTTGGCACACGGAAGATTTCACGTACTTCGGCTTCACCAGTGACGACTTCTTCAAACTCGGGAGCCAAGAGACCAAGCATTGCTCGTTCCATGTCTTCGAGAAGTTTGTAGATGATTTCGTAGGTACGAATCGCGACTTTTTCAGACTCGGCAAGATCGCGGGATTTGCGATCTGGACGAACGTTGAAACCGATGATCGTTGCGTTTGTCGCAGCAGCAAGTGTGATGTCGTTTTCGGTGATTCCACCGACGCCACGGTGCACGAATGCAACCTTGACTTCTTCACGCTCGAGCTTGCGCAAGCTTTCGGTAACAGCTTCGAGCGAACCCTGTACGTCGGCCTTGATGACAAGGTTGAGTGTTGCCACTTCGCCGGACTGGATTTGACTGAAGATGTCTTCGAGCTTGACGCCGCTTTGCACGCGAGCATCACCGCGCTGGTTGAGAACGCGACGTGTGTGACCACGCGAATCGCCAACAACACGGGCTGTTTTTTCGTCGGGAGCGGCACGGAATTCGTCGCCTGCCTGAGGAACACTGGAAAGACCAAGTACCTGGACTGGAGTTGATGGACCGGCTTCTTTGACTTGCTCGCCACGCTCGTTGATGAGTGCACGAACCTTGCCCCACGCAGCACCAGCCACGATGGGATCGCCCACCTTGAGGGTGCCCTTGTCGACAAGGACAGTTGCAACCGGACCACGACCAATGTCGAGGTTTGCTTCGAGCACGACGCCCTTGGCACGGCCAACTGGGTTTGCGGTGAGCTCTTCGAGTTCGGCCACAACAGTGAGCTGTTCGAGCAGGTCGTCGATACCGAGGTTCTGCTGTGCAGACATCTCAACAACGATGGTGTCGCCACCCCATGCTTCAGGAACGAGTTCGTACTCGGCCAACTGCGTGAGAACACGTTGCGGGTCGGCGTTGTCTTTGTCGATCTTGTTGACAGCAACGACGATTGGAACGTCTGCTGCACGAGCATGATTGATTGCTTCGATTGTCTGAGGCATCACGCCGTCGTCAGCAGCAACAACGAGAACAACGATGTCGGTGACTTGAGCTCCGCGCATACGCATCTTCGAGAACGCAGCGTGACCTGGTGTGTCGATGAACGTGACTTTTTTGCCGTCTTTTTCTACCTGATATGCACCGATGTGCTGAGTGATGCCACCGGCTTCACCAGACACAACATTGGCCGAACGAATACGGTCGAGCAATGTGGTTTTACCGTGGTCGACGTGTCCCATGACTGTGATGACAGGAGGACGCGGCTGTTGCAGTGTCTCGTCATCGTCGTCTGAGTCGTCGAACAACGCTTGCAGTTCGGTTTCTTGTTGCTGGCCCGGATCGACGAGCAGAATTTCTGCGCCGACTTCGAGTGCGAACAATTCCATTTGGTCATCGCCAAGGCTCATGGTCGCAGTGACCATTTCGCCGTGCTCGAGCAGGTAACGAACAACGTCTGCTGCGGTGCGGTTCAGTTTTGGAGCGAACTCTTGTGCTGACCAACCGCGCTCGATGATGATTGTGCCTTCAGGAACGGGTGCGTTGCTGTTCGAGTAGCTCGTGAACTGCGGCTGCAATTCATCGAACTCACGCCGGCGACGAGCACGCGACTTCTTGCGAGGCGCGCGACGTTGACCGTTGCGTGGGCCACCAGGACCGCCACCAGGACGAGGACCACTGCCGGGACCGCCAGCACCTGGGCCACCAGGACGTGCACCAGGACCGCCGGCGCCAGGAGCACCGGGACGAGGAGCAAAACCAGGACGCGCGCCACCTGGGCCACCAGGACGAGGACCGCCTGGGCCACCTGGGCCGCGAGGGCCACCTGGGCCACCAGTACGAGGACCACCTGGGCCACCAGGACCACGAGGACCACCAGGGCCTGGACGACTGCCAGGGCCTGGACGGAAACCACTAGGACCACCGGGGCGTGGACCACCAGGGGCGACACGACCACCAGGAGGTGGTGGAATCGGGCGACCTGAAGCAGACATTGGGCCTGGAGGTGGAGGAACGGGACGCGCGCCAGGAGCGCCGCTTGGTCCACGAGGAGGCATTCCTGGTGGCAAACCTTGCGGAGGTCGTGTTGACGGAGCGGGACGCGCTGAAGGCATCGGATTAATCGGAGGACGAGGGATGCCACTTGTTGGGCTTGGTCGTCCACTTGAGATCACTCGGGATTCGCCAGCTGGTGCTGCAGGAGGTGCCGGAGCTTCGGCTGGTGCCTCAACAACAGGTGCAGGTGTTTCGACAACGGGAGCCGCAACGGGTGCTGGGGCTTCCACGACGGGTGCTGGAGCTGGCGATGGAGCCGGCGTCTCAACAACTGGTGCAGGTGCAGATTCTTCGACAACAGGCTTGTCATCGGCAACGCCAGGAGCAGCGGCAGCTTTCTTTGCTGGCGCCTTTTTGGCAGCAGCTTTCTTGACTGGTGCTTCGCCGTCGACTGGTTCGGCGTCGGCCTTCTTGACTGCGGCCTTTTTGGCTGCAGCCTTCTTTGCTGGCTTTTCTTCTTCTGGCTGAACATCACGCTTCAGACCTTCGCGCTCTGCCTTGCGGCGAACACGGTCGGCTTGAGCGTCTTCCATGGAGGATGAGACGTTACGAACGTCGATGCCCATCGTCTTTGACAGATCGAGGGCTTCCTTGTTTGTCAGACCGAGCTCTTTAGCGAGCTCGGCGATGCGTATCTTCTTGACTGGCAAGGGTTAGGCCTCCGTGCTTTCGGAATTGCTTGGGGTGGCGCCTGCCCACTCTTGTTCACTGATGACAGTGCCATCGGTGTTGTGGAATTGCATTTCCCCGGTTTCGTCGTCCTTGCGCCATTCACCTTCTGCGTATTCGGTTTTACGCGGTGATTGACGGGGTTCGAAGATTCCGTTTGATTCGTTGACAGCTTGTGTCTCAGATTTGATGTCGATGCGTACGCCAGTGAGGCGTGCAGCAAGGCGTGCGTTTTGTCCTTCCTTGCCGATGGCAAGGGAGAGCTGGAAGTCGGGAACGATGACGTCGGCCTGGGTTGCGTCTTCGCTGAGGCGAACCTCGGTGACCTTTGCAGGAGACAATGCCTTTGCCACGAAATCGTGAAGATCCTCGGAGTAAGGAACGATGTCGATCTTTTCGCCGCGCAGTTCGTTGACGACCATGCGAACACGACCACCACGAGCACCAACACATGCGCCGACAGGGTCGACATTGACGTCATTTGAAAAGACTGCAATCTTTGTGCGGTGGCCCGGCTCGCGGGCACATGACTTGATTTCGACAACGCCATCGGCGATTTCGGGAACTTCAAGTTCAAACAAACGCTTGATCAGACCTGGGTGCGTACGGCTCACAACAATCTGTGGGCCCTTTGCGGTTTTGCGCACTTCAACGATGTATGCCTTGAGACGTGCACCAGTTTCTGGGCGCTCGTATGGAACCTGCTCTGCCTGTGGAAGCAACGCTTCCACCTTGCCGAGGTCGAGCAATGCATAGCGCCCATCGGATTGCTGAATGATTCCGGTGACGATGTCGCCTTCGCGGTTTGCGTATTCGTCGAACTTGCGGTCGCGCTCTACTTCGCGGATGCGCTGGCTCATGACCTGCTTGAAAGTGGCTGCAGCAATACGACCAAGCTCGTGCTTGTTCGGCGTATCGTCACGCTCGTTGATCCAGTTGCCGTCGTCGTCGACGTCGTAGGCGGTGAACTTCATGTCGAGGTTCTCCGGGTTGACTTCAACAATGACCTCATCGGCGGCGTTTGGCCGCTTCTTGTAGGCAGTGGCGAGTGCTTCAACTAGTACTTGCAGCAAAGCGTCGACACTGATGCCGTGATGCTCTGCGAGCATGCGTACTGCGTCGGACATATCTAGGTTGCTCATTGCGCGTTGACCTCCTGATGATCGTTTGATTCAGAGTTTTCAGATGCGTTGCGCTTGGCGGCGCGTGCTTCTGGAGAATTTGGCTTCGGCTGGGATTCCCAGACAAAGACTGTTTTTGCTTTTTCGACAAGAGACAACGGAATCTCGACGGTGTCGGACGAATTTTCGAGACGAACACTGGCGGTGGTGGAGGTGGCTCCGACCAATGTGCCCGCAAAGCGGCGACGGCCTTCGTGCTCGGCAGCGAGACGAATGGTGACGTTCTTGCCCACTTCACGCTGAAAGTGATGAGGGGTGCGCAGGGTGCGCTCGAGGCCTGGGCTTGTGACTTCAAGGGTGAACCGACCAGGCACCACATCGTCGTGTTCGAGTTCGCGGCCAAGGAGGCGCGTGACGCGAGAGATTTGGTCGACGTCGACACCGGCGTCTTGGCCTGTCGGGGTATCGATGGTGATTCGCAGGATTCCTCCGGCGAATTCGAGGTCGTACAGTTCGAGGGAGAGGTCGGCAAGGATCGGCGCGACCATGGTTGTCACTGCTTCTACGACATTGATCGACATATGACTACCTCCCGCCAAAAACTTGGCTCTAACAGAACAAAAGGCACGGGGGTAAGCCCGTGCCTCAGGTTCACCGAACTTCAAAGGACGCGGTCAATCATAGCCAATCAAAGTAAGGTTTTGCTCAAATGCTTCGTCTCTCCACACTCTTTGTACGTACCCTCCGCGATGATCCATCAGACGCTGAGGTACCTAGCCACCGCCTCCTCTTGCGAGCCGGATTCATTCGCCGTGCCGCCCCTGGCGGATACACCTGGCTCCCCCTTGGTTGGCGGGTTCTGCGCAAGGTCGAAGCCATCGTTCGCGATGAGATGGATTCCATGGGAGCCCAGGAAGTGCACTTCCCTGCACTTCTTCCCCGTGATATCTACGAACTCACTGGTCGCTGGACCGAATATGGCGACAACCTCTTTCGTTTGAAGGACCGCAAGGGAGCCGAATTCCTTTTGGGGCCAACCCACGAAGAGATGTTCACCCTCCTTGTCAAGGACTTGTACTCGAGCTACAAAGACCTGCCGGTATCGCTGTACCAAATTCAGACCAAGTACCGCGACGAAGCCCGTCCCCGCGCTGGCCTCCTGCGCGGCCGCGAGTTCCTGATGAAGGACAGCTATTCCTTCGACATCGACGATGCCGGTCTGACGAAGAGCTACAACGACCATCGCGACGCCTACGAGCGCATCTTCACCCGCCTGAAACTGCCATATGTGATTGTGAAGGCAATGAGCGGAGCCATGGGTGGTTCGATGAGCGAGGAATTCCTTTCCCCCATCGATGTCGGCGAGGACACATTCGTGCGTTGCACCAAGTGTGATTATTCAGCCAACACCGAAGCTGTCACCACCGCTGTTCTTCCCCCCGATTCGGGCACCTACGACGCAGTGACCACCGTGACAACGCCAAAGTGCCCCACGATTGCCACACTCGTTGATTTCCTCAATGCCAATCATCCCCGCACCGATCGGGCGTGGGCTGCTGGCGACACATTGAAAAATGTCGTGTTGTCGTTGCGTCACCCCGACGGAAGCACCGATGCCCTCGTCATCGGCGTGCCTGGAGATCGCGATGTCGATTTGAAGCGCATCGAAGCCCAAGTGTCACCCGATGAGGTCGAACCACTCGACGAAGCAAGCTTTGGCAAATACCCCGCTCTTGTGCGTGGCTACATCGGGCCGCAGGTCCTTGGCGCCTCGTCACCATCGGGCATCCGCTACCTGCTCGACCCATCGGTTGTTCAAGGCTCGTCGTGGGTCACTGGTGCAAACACCAAGGACACACACGTGGTGAACCTGGTCAATGGCCGGGATTTCACAGCCGATGGCACCATCGAAGCCGTGGAAGTTTCTGGTGGAGATCCGTGCCCGACATGTGCAGCCCCTCTCGAAATTGCTCGCGGGATCGAGATTGGTCACGTGTTCCAGTTGGGCCGCAAGTACGCAGACAAACTTGGCCTCACCGTTCTCGACCAGAACGGCAAGCAGGTAGTTGTCACCATGGGCTCGTACGGCATCGGTGTCTCGCGCGCCGTGGCTTCGATTGCCGAAGTCTTCCACGACAATCTCGGACTCAAATGGCCACGTGCAATCTCTCCTGTTGATGTGCACATTGTTGTCACGGGTAAGAACGGCGACGACATCACCATCGCAGGCGAGAAGTTGGCAGCCGAACTTGAGGCGCAAGGCCTCGATGTCCTCATCGATGACCGCAACGGTGTGTCACCTGGGGTCAAGTTCAAAGATGCCGAACTCATCGGTATCCCGACGATTGTCGTTGTCGGGAAATCATTGGCCGAAGGAAACGTCGAAGTACGCGACCGACATGCCGGAACAAACGAAGCTGTGCCAATCGGCAACGCAGTGCAACGAGTGATTGCGCTCGTTCGCGAGGGATAACAACATGGTCGCGCGAGTCACTGGCATTGTTCAGCATTACGACTGGGGCGATGCATCTTTTATTCCCCAGTTGTTCGGCGTAGCGCCAGACGGGACACCATGGGCCGAGCTGTGGTTCGGCACGCACCCCATTGCGCCATCGCACATCGACAATGCACGCGGGCCATTGTTGTCATCAGTCGCAGGCGACATGACCATGCTCGTCAAGGTCTTGGCCTGCAGCAAGCCCTTGTCATTGCAGACCCACCCCAACCGTCAACAGGCAGCCCGAGGTTACGCCCGTGAAGAGGCTGCCGGAATTGCACTGACCGATCCGAAACGCACATACAAGGACGCGTCGGATAAACCAGAAATGATCATCGCCCTCACCACATTCGAGGCATTGGTCGGATTCGACAGCATCGATTCTTCCGTGGCTCGCCTTCATGACTTTGGGTGGAATGACGAAGCAGATGTTCTCGACTCAAACGGCATCGACGGATACATGTTGTGGGCATTCGATCAACGCACGTCCCCGTCCATGAATGGTGTGCCTGGCTGGTTGTCGCGCATCGCCGATTTGTACCCCACCGATCGTGGACTGCGTATTGCGCCATTGTTGAATCATGTGATGCTGCATCCGGGTCAGGTTCTTTCATTGCCGGCCGGAAATTTGCACGCATATCTTCGGGGCGCCGGTCTTGAAGTCATGGCATCATCAGACAATGTGGTGCGCGCTGGCTTTACCAACAAAAACATCGACGTTGCCGAGCTGCAACGCATTGTCGACACCTCGCCAATGTCCGATCCGATTGTGATTCCGCTGATCGAAGATGAGTGGGCGCATTATGCGTCGCCATCATCGTTGTTCGACGTTGCAAGCGCCGGATGGACAAACGGATACACCTTCGAAGCGTCCGACAAGATGCGCCTCATCTTTGGCCCTGTGGCGGATGGTGTCGTTCCTGAAATGACCTTTGTTGCTGCGGGAGAAACACTGACAGTGTCAGGGCCACCAAAAATTCATTGCAAGTCTTGGGTGTTCACCCAGAACTAGTTGGCGATTGTCTTTCGGATTTCGACAATCTTTTCAGCCGAATTATTGGCGTCGTCGCCTTGTTCTTCCATGAGTTGAGAGCGATCACGTGCAGCTTCGCGTTCGGCCAGCTTGGTGTCGGCGCGAGCAATCGCTGCATCGGTGCCGTGCTCGTTGATGAACTCGGCCCACTCGACGAGTGCTTCAACCATCTCTCGTTCCGGAACAACGGCAACGTTTCGTCCCTTCACGAACAAGTGGCCGCGCTTGTTGCCAGCTGCAATACCAAGGTCTGCTTCACGTGCCTCGCCTGGTCCGTTGACAACACAGCCCATGACAGCAATCTGCAGAGGGAGTTTCTTATCTTGGAACGCAGCCATCGCGCGGTTGGCGACATCGATGACATCGATCTCGGCGCGACCACAACTTGGGCACGCAATCAGGTCGACGTT
>JBEAXB010000103.1:0-4411 GCA_041160045.1 Actinomycetota bacterium | reverse complement strand
GAAGTCGCGTTTCCTGCCGAAGGTCCGAACGGTATCGGCCTGTCTCCCGACGAGAACACGGTGTATTGGGCCGAGACCCACACCGGCCGCGTGTACCAACGCGCCATCGTGTCGCCTGGTGTCCTTGCGCCACAAGATTCATCCACGGTCCTCTGCGGTCTTCCTGGCTACCAGCTGTTCGATTCGCTCGCCGTCGATGGCGAGGGCAATGTCTGCGTCGCCACGTTGATCAATGGCGGCATCACCGTGATCTCGCCAGCCGGTGAAGTGCTCGAGCAGATCCCTGTCGACGACCGAATCACCACCAATATCTGCTTTGGTGGGCCTGATTTCCAGACGGCCTATGTCACAGCCTCCTCGACAGGACGTTTGCTGTCGGCAACATGGCCATACAAGGGGCTCAAACTCAACTACCAGTAGGCTCAGGGCGATGGTTCAGCGCTACTACATCGAAACTTTGGGTTGTCCGAAGAACCAGGTCGATTCCGACAAAATTGCAGGCTCGCTCATGGCCGATGGTCTTGTTGCCACGGATGACGCATCCAAAGCCGATGTTGTTGTTGTGAACACGTGTGCATTCATCGAAGATGCCCGCAAAGAAAGCATCGACACGATGCTCGCACTCGACGACACCCGCAAGCGATCCTCGCGCCTGATTGTCACGGGTTGCATGGCCGAGCGCTATGGCAGCGAACTCGCCGAAGCGCTTCCCGAAGCCGATCAAGTTGCCGGTTTCGGTGTGCCGTTGCAATTGGGTCGCAAGCCCATCGCGGTCACCGGCGACATTCCAAAGTTCGACCTGCTGAACCTTCCTCGTCCGAAGTCCACGTCGCCATGGGCATACGTGAAAATCGCCGAAGGCTGCGACCGCAGTTGCGGCTTCTGTGCCATCCCAAGTTTCCGTGGTCCACAACGCAGTCGCGACGTTGCCTCGATTCTCACCGAGGTCGAACAGCTCGAAGTGCGCGAGGTTGTTCTCATCGCGCAAGACCTCGCAAGCTACGGCAAGGATCGCCCCGACGAATTGGGTGCCGGATCCATCGTGCAATTGGTGCGTGATGTGGCATCGATGGCTGATTGGGTGCGCTTGTTGTATCTCTACCCAAGCGATTTGTCCGATGAATTGATTGACGCCATTCTTGAAACTGGTGTGCCGTATTTCGACTTGTCATTGCAGCACGCGAGCAAAGAACATCTGCGTCGCATGAAGCGATGGGGAGACGGCCCTCGTTTCCTCGAGCGCATCGAACGTATTCGCACCATGTCGCCCGATGCCGCTTTCCGCAGCAACTTCATCGTCGGATACCCAGGTGAAACCGAGGAAGATCACGACCAGCTCATGTCGTTCGTGAAAAACGCACAACTCGATTGGTGCGGGTTCTTCGCATTCAGCCCTGAAGAAGGAACCCACGCCATCAATCTTCCCGACCGCGTGGATGAAGGACTCATGAACGAACGTCTTGCCGAACTGCGCGAACTACAGGACAACATCACTGCTGAACGGCGTGACTTGTTGCTCGGCGAAACAATCGAAGTGCTTGTCGATGAGCCGGGCATCGCACGTTCATTCCGTGAGGCCCCTGAAATCGACGGAGTCGTGCAAGTACCTGATCATCTTGAAGTGGGCCGCTTCCACACTGTTGTTGTCGAGCAAGTCTTTGGGCCTGATCTCATCGCCGTTGAGCAGGTCAAATAATGGCTGCCGATGAAACCGCAATCGTGACCTGGGCCAACATGGTCACTGTCGGACGCGTGCTCGCATCTCCATTTCTCTTCGCTCTGATTCCTGATGATGGTCGCGGCTCGTACGTCGCCCTTGTCGTCTGGATTCTTCTGTGCAGCAGCGACGGTTTCGATGGGTATCTGGCCCGCAAGCATGGCATCACCCGCAGTGGTGCCTTTCTCGACCCACTTGCCGACAAGATTCTCGTTCTCGGCGCCATGTTCACACTTGTCAGCCGTGACGTGCTCTGGATTCTTCCTGTTGTCATCATCGCGACGCGTGAAATTGGTGTCAGTTTGTATCGCGTCTTTGTCGGCTCGCGCGGAGTCTCCATGCCTGCAAGCAAGACCGCAAAAGTAAAAACTGTCAGCCAACAAATCGCTGTCGGTTTTGCGCTCGCACCATTCGCTGTTGTCGACCACAGATGGACTTTTGTGGTTCTCTTGTGGATTGCTGTTGCGCTCACGCTTCTCAGCGCCGGCCAGTATGCATGGAAGGCTGTCGGGAGCAAGAAGTGACCGCCACGGCGATGAGTGTCGTCGAGCGCGACGCACTGCAGAAGCGCACATTGCGTGTTCTCACCGCCGGACAAATCATTGGGGCCGCAGCCCTTGCATCAGCAGTTACTGTCGGCGCCTATGTCGTGCAGGATATTCTCGGCGACACAACGCCATGGGGCGGCATCGCCACAGCAACCGTGACAATGGGAACCGCGGTCATGGCACAAGTGTTGTCGCGACTCATGATTCGACGAGGTCGTCGCCCGGGTTTGCAGTTGGGTTATGCGCTCGCCACCATCGGCGCAATCATCGCGGCCATCGGTGCACAACATCGCACCTTGCCATTGTTCCTCATTGGTCTTTTCCTCTTCGGTAACGGCCAAGCATCAAACCTTCTTGCTCGTTACGCCGCAACAGACTTGGCCGCTCCCGATCAACGGGCAACTGCGATGAGTCGCATCGTGTTTGCCTCCACATTCGGTGCCGTATTCGGCCCGCTTCTTATCTCGCCGGCCGAAGCTGCTGGCCAAGAATGGTTCGGTTGGTCGAAGTACACCGGGCCGTGGGTGTTCTCGGCCGTTGTTCTTTTGTTGGCATTTGTCAACACCGCAGTTCGTTTGCGTCCCGATCCACTTGTGCTTGCCGGTGGCATCTCGCCAAAGGGCGGAGTTCCATTGCCGAGCATTCCGCAAGCGATGGCCATTGTTGTCGCAACGCCAAAGGGACGCCTCGCGCTCGGCTCCATGGTCATCTCACAAGTCACGATGGTGGCTGTCATGACCATGACGCCCGTGCACATGAAACTGCATGGACATGAAACAATGAGTCAGTTCGTCGTATCCCTGCACATCGCTGGCATGTATGCATTTAGCCCTCTCGTTGGCCGTTATGCAGATAGGCGTGGCACCGTGCGTGCCGTCGTAGTCGGCGCATGGTTGTTGGTCGCAGCAACAGTGCTTGCTGCACTCAGTGGTGAAGCCGCGCTCATCTTGTTCCCATCGCTGTGGTTGCTTGGCGTCGGTTGGAACTTCGGTCTCATTGGTGGGTCGTCAATGCTTCTCGAATCCGTGCCCGAATCAAAGCGCGTCACCGTGCAAGGTTCTGCCGACTTGATGATGAGTTTTTGCGGGGGACTTGCCGGCCTCTCATCAGGTTTCATTCGCAAGGCCTACGGCTTTCATATCTTGTCGGCGTCTGCCACGGTTGCTGCCGGGCTGCTGCTCGTTGCCGCCTTCTATTCACTACGGCGCTGGCATCCACCAATCGCGGCGGTCTGACTATGAAGTGCAACGTCGTCGCAGTAGGAACCGAGTTATTGCTCGGTCAGATTATTGATACGAATTCGTCCTACATCGGCGAACAACTCGCCGCCGTTGGCATCGAATCTCATCTGCAGCTGAAGGTAGGGGACAACCTCGCTCGCGTGGTGGCCGCCATTCGTTTGGCGTTGCAAGATGCTGACGCAGTAATTCTCTGCGGTGGACTCGGTCCAACACACGACGATCTGACGCGCGATGCGCTTGCCGAAGTCATGGGTGTCCCTCTCGAACACAACGAACACATCGCAACCTTGATCACCGAACTCTTTGCCAAGCGCAACCGCTACATGGCGCCCAACAACCTGAACCAGGCGCAGGTTCCTCGTGGTGCCACGATCATCGAACAAACACGTGGCACAGCCCCTGGTCTCATCTGTCCCGTTGGCACAAAGGTGATGTATGCAATGCCTGGTGTACCCCACGAAATGCACGACATGTTGGCACGCGCCGTGTTGCCCGATTTATTGGAGCGCAGTGGGGAAGCCTCCGTCATCTCGAGCCGAGTCCTGCGTACGTGGGGCGACAGCGAATCATCGCTGAATGAAAAACTCGACCCGATCATCACCGAACTCGAAACACTGGGCAACCCGACGCTCGCGTTCCTTGCCAGTGGTTTGGAAGGCATCAAGGTGCGTCTCACCGCAAAGTCGAACACCCAACAAGATGCCGATGCCTTGCTATCGGTATGGGAACACAAAGTGCGTGACATCGTCGGCGACCTTGTCTTCGGCGTCAACACCGACACCATGGAATCTGTTGTTCTCAATCTGCTCGAACAACGCGGTTGGACACTGGGCATTGCTGAGTCCGTCACCGGTGGTCTTGTCGGTGGGCGCATCACTGCTATTCCCGGTTCCTCGCGCACATTC
>JBEAXB010000293.1:0-2874 GCA_041160045.1 Actinomycetota bacterium | reverse complement strand
GTACGAGCCATGCCGAATACTCCGGCATTGGTGCGCGAGGGGATCACGGCAATCTGTGGCAGTGATGAGTGCACCGAGGCTGATTTTGTCTGGGCCGAATCCGTGCTTTCGGCCGTTGGTGTCGTTGTTCGGGTCCCCGAATCTCAAATGGATGCAGTGACCGCTGTTGCTGGCTCGGGCCCTGGTTATGTGTTCCTGATTGCAGAGTCGATGCTCGAGGCTGCGCGGGCGCAAGGTCTTCCCGATGATGTGGCGAACGTTTTGGTGCGACAGTTGTTTCGCGGAGCCGGAATTTTGCTTGCAAGTTCCGCGGAAAGCCCCGCAACCCTGCGGGAACGAGTCACATCGCCAAACGGGACAACCGCTGCAGGCCTCGCTGTGCTTGAAGAATCGGGCATTCGTGAAACGATGCACAATGTCATACGGGCAGCCGCTTCACGCAGTGCCGAGATGGGCAAATAGCCCCGCCCTTTTCTTCGGAAGATTTTTCAATTTTTTGGGCCACCGCGTGTATGGTTGTGACACAGGTCACCAGCTGAGAAATCATGCTGGGAGTCGCGCCCAGAAATGAGTTGCGCCGAGAGGACCGGTGCCGTCGGGGGGTTGGCACCGGTCCTCCCGTATGTCTGGGCTCATGTCGCTCCACAACCAATATGGTGAACACATGCATTCACACGTGTCTCTCTTGACCGATTACGGACTCAACGATGAATTTGTCGGCGTCATGAAGTGCGTCGTCACAGATATGGCACCACATGTGCGCATCACCGACATCACGCACGGCGTTGCTGCGTTTGATGTACGGGCCGGTTCACTCGCACTTGCCCGGGCAATTCAATATGTTCCGCCTGGCGTCGTGATTGCAGTTGTCGATCCAGGCGTTGGTTCTGCGCGTCGTGCAATCGCAATCGAGGTTGCAGAAGGCCGCGGCGTTTTGCTCGGTCCGGACAATGGTTTGTTGGCGTCTGCTGCTGCAATGGCTGGCGGAGCAGAGCGCGTCTTCGAATTGACGAACACAGAGCTTCATCTCGAAGCACCTGGATCCACTTTTGCGGGCCGCGACATTTTTGCTCCTGTCGCTGCATTTCTCTGCAACGGCGGCGCAATCGAAGAAGTCGGCAACGAAGTTGATTCCGCCAGCGTGATGCCTGGTCTCGTGCCGATTCCGACCGATGAGAAGCACGATTCGTACGGCGAAGGAATGCGCTGTGAAGTCACGTGGGTGGATACCTACGGCAATTGCCAATTGAACATCGGTCCGGAAGACGTGGCCCAATTTGGTGATGTCTTGCGACTCATCGTGGGTGAGGACGTCCGCAGTGCCCGCATCACTTCCCATTTTGCCGACATTGACGGCGGTGCCATCGGGGCTGTGATTGATTCGTACGGCATGATTGCCCTGTCCGTCGACAGAGGGTCCGCAGCCGAGGCCTTGGTTTTTGCTGGCTCCACGGATGCCCAGACATCTGTCGTGACCCTTCGTTCAGGGAAGTAAGGTTCGAGGAATGCGCCCTGCGACCACCCTCACCGTTGCTTTGCTCATCGGCGTCATCATGGCGGCCGGCATAGTCAACCTTCTCATGCTGAAGTGAAAGCCAACTACATATGAATCTTGCGCACATCGTTGACAATCATCCCGACGACTCCGTTGCGCTGATCAGCCGTGGGCGTCCCACAACCTACGGAACGTTGCGTACCCAGATTGCGAGTATGCGCGGGGCGTTGCTTCGCGAAAACATCTCGAAGGGTGATGTTGTTGCATTGCTGTGCGGCAATAGCCGTTATTTCGTTGTGTCGTATTTGGCTGCCGTTGGAATCGGTGCAATTGTCGCGCCGCTCAATCCGACAAGCCCTGCACCCGAAATTGAAAAAGAACTTGTTGCGATCACGCCGTCGGCTGTTGTGATTGAGCCATCTGCCGTTACTGCGTGGAACAACATTCCATCGGTCACAACAAGTGCCGTACGTTTGGTGATTTCGACAGAAGGCCACGACATTGCAGGTGCTCACACCATCGATGAGATGTTGTCCGGTGATCCTGCACCGATTGTTGAAGTCGAGGCATCACACCCCGCTGTCTACATGTTCACGAGTGGCACGGCAGGTTCGCCGAAAGCTGCTGTGCTCACACACAACAACTTGGACACGAATATTCGTCAGTCGAATGTTGCAGAACACATCGGACCAGACGACGTCACGTTCGGCGTGTTGCCTCTGTTTCATATCTTCGGGCTCAACGTTGTCATCGGCACCACACTTGCGGGTGGCGGAAGCATTGTGCTCGTGCAACGGTTCGACCCGGTATCTGCAATGGAGACAATTGCCGAACGCCATGTCACGATCATCCCGGGTGCGCCAAGCATGTGGATGGCACTTGCACAACTCGATCATCCCGATGCAAACGGATTCAAGGGTGTGCGTATTGCATTGTCTGGTGCAGCCAAATTGCCCGAGCAAATCAGCCAATCATTGAGTGCGCGTTTTGGTTTGCAGGTGCACGAAGGGTACGGCCTCACTGAAGCATCGCCTGTCGTCACTACCTCAATTGGTCTTGCATGGATTCCCGGTTCCATCGGCCGACCCGTCCCCGGAATCGAACTGCGATTGGTCGATGAAAATGGCGAAGATGTTCTTCTGGGCGACAGCGGAGAGATTTGGATTCGCGGCGAAAATATTTTTGCTGGCTATCTCAACGACCCAGAAGCAACCGCGCGCGTTCTGACACGTGATGGTTGGCTGCGGACCGGCGACATTGCAGTGGTCGATGAAGACGGACACCTGTACATGGTCGATCGAGTAAAAGATCTGATCATCGTTTCAGGATTCAATGTTTTCCCGGCAGAAGTTGAAGGCGTGCTCGCTGCACATCCTGAT
>JBEAXB010000011.1:0-9269 GCA_041160045.1 Actinomycetota bacterium | reverse complement strand
CTTGGCCGCACGATTGACGATGCTGCCGGTGAGGCATACGACAAGGTTGCCCGCTATCTGAATCTTGGGTACCCGGGTGGCCCGGTGATTGATCGAATCTCGGTAGAGGGAAATCCAACAGCAATCGATTTCCCACGAGCGATGATGCACGACGGACTCGATGTCTCGTTCAGTGGTCTGAAAACTTCCGTCATCAATTACGTGAAGAAGAATCCTGATGTGTCGAATGTGGATGTTGCCGCTTCATTCCAGGCGGCAGTTGTTGATGTGTTGTGTGCAAAAACAATTCGGGCGGCACAAAAGATTGGCGCCAAGGGAATTGTTCTTGGGGGCGGTGTTGCAGCCAACTCTGCATTGCGTGCAGACATGACCGTGCGCGGTGAAGCCGCCGGATTCAAGGTTGCATTGCCGAGCCGCGAAATGTGCACCGACAACGCAGCGATGATTGCTGCTGCTGCGTGGCATCGTTACGCATCCGATGGGCCAACTGCACTCACGTGTGGTGCGTACCCCAACTTGAAATTGGCGGCAGTTCCACGATGACACTTGCACTTCCTATCGCTCCACTCACTTTTGGTGGGCGAACATTCCCCGTCCCCGTTGTGCTCGCACCGATGGCCGGCGTCACCAACTCTCCGTTTCGCACAATGTGTCGCGAATTCGGACCAGGCCTTGTGTATGTGAGCGAGATGGTGATGGCAGCTGCTCTTGTTCATGGCAATGATCGCACGCGTCGCATGGTGGGCTTTACTCCCGACGAGGATTTCCGCAGTGTGCAGATCTACGGAAGTGACCCGGAGTTCGTGGGTCGTGCAGTGCACGAGTTGTGCTCAAAGGATCTGGTCGACCACATCGACATGAACTTTGGTTGTCCTGCAAACAAGGTGACCCGCAAGGGTGGTGGGGCCGCAGTGCCGGTGAAGCGCAATCTGCTACGGGCGATCATGCGCGCTGCAATCACTGCAGCTGCTCCGTACAACATCCCGATCACCTGCAAATTCCGCATCGGAATCAACGACGACATCATCACGTATCTGGAAACAGGGCAGATTGCCGCCGAAGAAGGAATGGCCGCGATTGCCCTGCATGCACGCACTGCCGAGCAGCATTACGCAGGCGAAGCGCGCTGGTCGGCGATTGCCGAATTGAAGCGCGAAGTCACCACGATTCCTGTTTTGGGCAATGGCGATATTTGGGAAGCAAAAGATGCAATTCGCATGGTGGAAGAGACCGGTTGCGATGGTGTTGTTGTGGGTCGTGGTTGTCTCGGCCGCCCATGGTTGTTCCGTGATTTGAACGATGCGTTTTCTGGCCGTGAGATTCAGCCTGCTCCACAACTTGGTGAAGTGCTTGATTCGATGTGTCGTCACGCCGAACTGATCTGTTCCTACCTTGGTGAAGATTCAGGGATCAAAAACTTCCGCAAGCATGCAGGCTGGTATCTGACCGGTTATCCGGTTGGTTCCGATGCACGTCGTGATTTTTCAATGGTGCCGTCATTCAAAGCGTTGACCGAATTGAGTGCGCGCATGGATCAGGCAGCTGTCCTTGTGCCAGGCGGCGAGCGGTTGACTCGCGGTCACACGAACGGACCAATCAAAGTGGTGCTGCCTGAGGGGTACCTCGAAAATCGTGACGACATGACAGTGCCAGAAGACGGCGCAGTCACCACACTGAGCGGCGGCTAGACCTACAGCAATTTCATTGCAGCAAACACCAGCCCGACAGTTGCGGTGTTCACCGTGATCAACATAGCGACGAACCAACGTGTCTGACGCAACAATGCCTCGCTGATGTCTGCTCTGAATTCAAGTCGCAGATTCTGTATTTCGCGCGCTAGCTCTGCACGCAAATTCTGTATTTCACGCGCTAGCTCTGCACGCATGATTTCAAGTTCGCGATGCATGTCAGCACGCATGTATGTGAGGTCGTGTTTGGTGGCAACATCGGCCCAGCCGACGGACGGAAGAAGTTCCATGAGAGTGTCTGCTGCCTCCTCGTCCATAATCCGGCCCACTGCGGTTCGTAGTTGAAATCTAGACGCTTCAGTAATACTCATGTCAAGAATGTGTACCTGCTCGTAGAGTTTGGGAATGGCTACATCTTCCGTCGTTCTTGCATCGCGGTCGCCACGGCGCATCGACATCTTGAATCAGATGGGAGTCGACCATGTGGTCATGCCCGCCGACATCGACGAGAGCCCCTTGCCAAATGAAGACCCTGTCTCATATGTGCGGCGCCTTGCATTGGAAAAGGCGCGCGCAGTTCGTGCCCGGGTAGAGCCATCATCCACGGTGCTCGCCGCCGACACCACGGTCGACGTCGGTGGCCAGATTCTCGGCCAGCCTGTCGACGAGGCAGATTCCCGTCGCATGCTCCGTTTGCTCAGTGGTCGCACCCACCAGGTGCACACCGGGGTGGCAGTCGTTTCGGCCGAGGGGGAGTCAGCCGTTGTGGTCACCTCCTATGTCACCTTTATAGAGGTCACCGACACCCTGCTTGATTGGTACCTCGGAACTGGGGAATCGGTGGGGAAAGCCGGCTCATATGCCATTCAGGGCCATGGGGCATCGCTGGTTCTTGCCACCGAGGGGTCAATGTCGAACATTATTGGTCTGCCGAAGGCTGAAACGGCCCGATTGCTCGGAATCGACCCCGCTGGCGTTCGGGCTAATTAGCCCCCGAACCCGTTCCACGGTTGCCAATGCGCCTGTTCAGTCCGTATCATTAGCAGTCGCGCTCTTAGAGTGCTAACCGCGGGTCGGATCACCGGCCCATCACCAATCTGCTCACAGCCGATTTCTCGGAGGAACATCATGAATTTGAAGCCACTCGACGACCGCATCGTTGTCAAGCCAAGCGAAGCAGAGCAAACAACTGCTTCTGGTCTCGTTATCCCAGACACTGCCAAGGAAAAGCCACAGCAGGGCACCGTCCTCGCAGTCGGTCCTGGCCGCTGGAGCGACGACGAAGGTCAGCATTTCGCACTCGACGTAAAAGTTGGCGACGTTGTGTTGTACAGCAAGTACGGCGGAACCGAAGTCTCACATGGTGGCGAAGATCTTTTGATCCTCACCAGCCGTGACGTTCTCGCGATCGTTTCGAAGTAGTCCCACCCATGGCAAAGCAATTGAAGTTTGGCGACGAAGCTCGCCGCGCGCTTGAAGCCGGTGTGAACAAGTTGGCCGACGCGGTCAAAGTGACTCTCGGACCAAAGGGACGCAACGTTGTCCTCGACAAAAAATTCGGTGCACCCACCATCACAAACGACGGTGTGTCCATTGCAAAAGAAGTCGAACTCGACGATCCATTCGAAAACATGGGCGCACAGCTCGTCAAAGAAGTAGCCACAAAGACAAACGATGTTGCCGGTGACGGAACAACAACAGCAACTGTTCTTGCTCAGGCCATGGTTCAGCACGGAATGCGCAACGTCGCAGCCGGCGCAAACCCAATGGGCCTCAAGCGTGGCATGGAAAAAGCTGTTGCAGCTGCCGTTGAGTCAATCAAGGGTCAGTCAAAAGAAGTCGACGACAAGAAAGACATTGCAAACGTTGCAACAATTTCTGCAGCCGATGCAACCATCGGTGGCGTCATTGCTGATGCAATCGACAAAGTAGGCAAAGACGGCGTTGTCACAGTGGAAGAAAGCAATACCTTCGGTATCGAGCTTGAATTCACTGAGGGAATGCAGTTCGACAAGGGTTACTTGTCGCCATACTTCGTCACCGATCAAGAGCGTCAAGAAGCAGTCATCGAAGAGCCGTACATCTTGTTCTACTCATCGAAGATTTCTTCTGTGCAGTCATTGCTCCCAGCTCTCGAATCAGTCATGAAGACAGGTCGCGCATTGCTGATCATCGCTGAAGACGTAGAGGGCGAAGCACTTGCCACTCTCGTTGTCAACAAGATCCGTGGCACGTTCAACTCGACGGCTGTCAAGGCCCCTGGTTTTGGCGATCGTCGCAAGGCAATGTTGCAAGACATGGCAGTTCTCACTGGTGGCCAGGTCATCAGTGAAGAAGTTGGTCTCAAGCTTGAAAACGTGACGCTCGATCTTTTGGGTCGCGCAAAGCGCATCATCATCACCAAGGACGCAACAACCATCGTTGATGGTGCTGGCGACAAAGCCGAAGTAGCTGGTCGTATCAACCAGATCAAGGCCGAAATCGACAACACCGACTCCGACTGGGATCGCGAAAAGCTCCAAGAGCGCCTTGCCAAGCTCGCTGGCGGCGTTGCCGTCATCAAGGTTGGCGCAGCCACTGAAGTAGAACTCAAAGAGAAGAAGCACCGCATCGAAGATGCAGTGTCAGCAACTCGTGCAGCCATCGAAGAAGGAGTCGTCGCCGGTGGCGGTACCGCACTTCTTCGTAGCCGCCCAGCAGTTCTTGCAGTTGTGCAGAGCCTTGAAGGTGACGAAGCCACTGGTGCCCGCACTGTGTACGAAGCACTTGTTGCTCCGGCCAAGCACATTGCAGACAACGCCGGCATGGAAGGTTCCGTTGTTGTACAGCGCGTCGAATCCGAAAAGGGTGCGATTGGCCTCAACGCAGCAACCGGCGAATACGTCGACCTTGTTGCCGCTGGCATCATCGACCCTGCGAAGGTCACACGTGCTGCTCTGCAGAACGCTGCGTCCATCGCTTCATTGGTCATGACCACCGAGTGCCTTGTCGCCGATAAGGCCGACAAGAACGCAGCCGCCATGGGCGGCGGCATGCCCGGTGGAATGGGGATGATGTAATTCCCACTTGGGAATAAATTCATCTCGATTCTGTTGAATCAAGAGCCTCCCGTTGATGGCCCGAACCGTAAGGTTCGGGCCATCAATATTTATACGGTCTAGCCAGGGTCTAAGTTGGGTGCATGGCAACAACGAAACGCAGCTTCTGGCTGCATCAAGTGTGCGAATACGTCATCGCTGGTTTTCTTGCGAGCGCAGCAACCCAAAGCAATCAGCCAGCACCGCTTGCTCTCCTCGCATTGCTCATTCTCGTC
This sequence comes from Actinomycetota bacterium, assembly GCA_041160045.1. Lineage (GTDB taxonomy): Bacteria > Actinomycetota > Acidimicrobiia > Acidimicrobiales > Ilumatobacteraceae > UBA2093. Next base: position 4,268 of record JBEAXB010000011.1, on the reverse strand, counting down.
AATGCCGCCATTGTGCAAGGCCCAGTTTCTGCATTTCACTTCGTCTCGCGCAGTGTCCATCGCATCCTCGACATTGCAATGATCGCCATCATGCTCGCTACTGCTTTACTCACAGATCTCAATGCATCTGCACGCATCACCGTTCTTGGTCTCACAGCGTTGCTTGGCATGATCGTGATTGGCACGAACTACGCAAAGACCGAGCCTCGAGTGCGGTCGCGTGGTGCCACTGGCACACCATCCGATCGAAGCGAGCAGTTTGCAAAGAATGCAGGTCGCACTGTTGGCCGAATTGGTCGGGCCATCAAGGATCGAAACCAATAGAAGCCTCGGTACGCTTCGAGCATGGCTTTCGAACGACCAGCACCAGACCTCAACAAATTGCTCACCGCATGGCAGCTTTTTGAAAAAGGCGAAGAAATGCCAGGACGCATTCTTGCCGATCTCAAGACCGCCGGACTCGGTGAAGTGCTTGCAGAGCTAAAGTCCTCTGGGTGGACCCCGAGCGCAAAATAGTTCAGCGTCGCGGGGGCAATCAGCTCATTCCGCGTCCTGACAATTGGCGCATCGGTGATGCGCCTGTATGGCTCAACAACGATTTGTCGGTGTTGCACGATGCAGACATCATTCATGAACGTCTCTCGTCGCACCTCGCTACCCGCAGTGTGGCAAACATCGAACTCGAACAAGAATGGGTGAAGTTCGCCAAGCCCTCAGCGGTCTTAATCCCGATCATGTTTACCGATGATGGGCCATCAGTTCTTCTCACGCGTCGCGCAGATCACTTGCGCAATCACCGCGGCGAGATGTCGTTTCCCGGCGGTCGAATGGAACCGAATGAGACTCCGTTCCACACCGCACTGCGTGAGGCTCATGAAGAAGTTGCTCTTCCTCATCACGTTGTTACCATTCTTGGAACACTCGAGCCGATCACGACGTTCATTAGCAACAGTTTCATCACGCCTGTTGTCGGAATTGTTGACGGTATTCCCGAACTCGCAGCAGACCCGGGCGAGGTTGCCCGAATCATGATGGTGCCACTGCACGAATTGGCCCGAACGGATACATATCGCAATGAGTGGTGGGCCACGGAACGCGGTGACATCAATATTCATTTCTTTGAACTTGATGACGAAACAATCTGGGGCGCAACAGGTCGACTCCTGCACCAACTGCTTGGTGCTATTGCAACCAGCATGTAATGAAGAGGTGAGGAGAACCCTTGCTTCATGTCATCGGTTGTTAAGGTCGCACCATCACCACAGCAGTAATTAAAACCAGAGACATCAATCCAGACGTATTGCGAGGTTTTGCGTTACTCGGAATAATTCTGGTGAACGTGGCGTTTTTCTCAAGCGATCCGGGAGAGGGAATACGTGGAGAATTCATGGATGGCATCGGAAATACGATTGCTGCTTTCCTCGTCTTTGCGTTCTTCCAGGGAAAGTTCTTTCTTCTCTTCTCCTTTTTGTTCGGCTATAGCGCCCAATACATCGTTGGGCCAGACAGTAAAAGTGTGCAGCGTTGGCTGATTCGTGCCATCGCGCTGATTGTGTTCGGCTTTCTTCATTTCACATTTCTCTGGTACGGCGACATTCTGTTTTTGTACGGTGTCCTGGGGTTGTTTTTGCCGTTCTTCTTCAAGCGCAAGGACCACATACTTAAACGGTGGAGCTGGGGCATCTACCTAGCTGCCTCTTTGTTTCTTCTGTTGGTCGCGATTGATGAGTATTCAAGTGTGGCTAATCCCTCTGAAGCTGGCCCAGACATCTCCTTTGCTGAAATCATGCGGCATGGTTCCTATCTGGAATCGATCACTCCGCGGCTTCACTTATGGAGCCAAACAATTGGCACAGAGTTTCTGCTGCAAGGTGGACTTGTCTTTTCAGCATTTCTTGTTGGCATTTTATTTGCAAGAAAACGTTCTCTCGCATCCGATAATCCGTCACTCAATCGCAGAAGGATGATGACTCTTGGTTTCGGAATCGGGGTGCCGATTCAATTGGTCGGTGCAATAGTTTTTGTCGTGAATGAAAACTCTGAACCCATCTCTAACGATTTGTATCATGCTGTTCTGTTCTTTTCATTTGTGACTGCACCAATACTGACCATTGGATACGTGGGCATGATTCTTTGGGCTCTTGATGCATCAGTACGCCTGGTTCCCTATATGCGATTCGCAGGTCGGATGTCCTTGACCAATTACTTTCTTGAGTCGGTGGCACTCAGTTTCATATTTGGCCCGTGGGGCTTGGGACTCTTTCAGAGAATTGACTTCTGGTTGTCCTTCGTGATTGCGGTACTCATTTGGATTGTGTTGTTGAAGTTCTCCCAGTTGTGGCTATCGCGCTTTCGGCAAGGTCCCGGTGAATGGGTCCTCGCAAAGATGACTCACTGGTAAGAACACTGATAATTGGCGCAATAACAGTTGCAATCAACTGCCGTTGGCATCATTTCCCGACAGCGCGCACACTGCGGTAATACGTCTCAGCCCACATCAGGCATTGCAGTCGAATCAACCGAACCTTGCCCGCACAACTTGCTCGCATGTCGCGACGGAAGAGTTGATCGATGCGCAACCTGACGGATTGCGTCCAGTGCTTGCCGCCGTCGAGCCGTGACAAATTGCGATACCCAAAATCATGGCGCCGACAGGATGAATAAAAATTGAAACTTCTGCCTGTGCTTTCCAGTATTGGCGCAGAGCATCCATCCGTTGTCCAATCAAGACGGGCATCGTGGGTGGGATTGTCGGCAAGGGCGACGAATTCGGCAAGTGGAGTGCGATACAAAAGGGTGTCGATGGCGTTTCGCGCAGTGGGGGAAGGCAGTGGAGTAACCGAGAGACCCGCGGCAACAACGAGAGAGCACATGACAGACATGCGAACCTCCTTCGCTCACAATGTGTGCACTGCCTCGCTCTTTGGGAAATTTGTCATGGTCTTGTATTCCCAGATTTGTCAGGATATCCTGACAAAGTGTTACCACTCCAACAGCTAGTTTCAGGAACGTCGCCACTTGACGACTTGCGTGAGCTGAAAAAAATTGAGGCAGAAATCGATCAGGTTCGTTGCGATCTGGTCAGAGACGCCCGCAACAATGGAGCTACCTGGGAACAAGTGGCACAAGCGCTCGGAATGACGAAACAATCCGCGTGGGAATTCTTCACGGAACGTTTTCGAATCGAGCTTTCTCATCGGGTGAAACAGAACACCGATCTGTCTGAGGATGCAGCAATGCAATTAGCCGTCGAGGAAACAAAAATTGTTCGTCGGCGTCGCGCCAAATAATTAGCGAGATCACTAATGAGAATCGTGCTTGACACGAATGTCTTCGTATCTGCAGCTATTCAGGGTGGGGCATCTCATCGAATTGTTCAACATCTGATTCGCGATAATTCTGATGAGCTAATCATTTGTGATGAAATCCTGTCAGAGATTCGAGATGTCTTGATCTTTCGACCACGGCTTCGCAAGTGGATTTCACAAAACGATGCAAAACAAATCCCTAATTGCGAATAGTGCGCAAGACCAAGGCCATCTCGACTGCGCCGATGGCAGCCTCGTCACCCTTATTGTCGATTCCGGGGCCGCTGCGATCAATGGCCTGCTGCTCGGTGTTCAAGGTGAGTACCCCGAACATCACCGGCACGCCGGTGGACATTTGAGCATCCTGAATCCCGTGGGTGGCTGCTTCACAGACATATTCGAAATGTGGTGTGTCGCCACGAATCACAGTGCCAAGGCAGATGATGGCATCGACTTTGCCAGTCTGAGCAAGTGCCTTGGCAGCAAGTGACACTTCGAATGCACCGGGCACCCAATATTCGATGATGTCGTCATCTGCAACACCGACTCGCTCAAGTCCGCGCAATGCGCCATCGCGCAGTGCAGTCACAATGTGGTCGTTGAAGCGTGCCGACACGATGCCGATGCGTAGTCCGCGACCATCAAGTACCGGCATTGCACCGCTAGATCCTGCTCGTGTCATTTTGCTTCACCCTTTCCATCGTGCATGTCGATGAGATGTCCCATGCGCTCACGCTTGGTGCGCAGGTATGCCTCGTTCTCTGGTGTCGGAACAGAGTTCAGTGAAACACGTTCCACAACGGTGAGGCCGTATCCGCCAAGTCCGCCGTACTTTGCCGGATTATTGGTCATGAGGCGCAAGTTGGTGACACCGAGGTCTGCCAATATCTGTGCACCGATTCCGTATTCACGGCTGTCGATCGGAAGACCGAGTTCGGTGTTTGCATCAACAGTGTCGAA
>JBEAXB010000292.1:0-2677 GCA_041160045.1 Actinomycetota bacterium | reverse complement strand
CTCCGACAATTCCGCCACCGGCAAAGAGTCGGGCAGTTCTGCGATCTGTCGAAAGCTCGGCACAGCGAATCGTGACCGCAAAGGTGCCGTTGCCGTCACGATTCATCCAACCCACCGCGCCGCCGTAGTAGCCACGCTCGATATTTTCTATCGGATGGATGAATTCGATGGCGTCGCGACTTGGGAACCCGCCGAGCGCGGGCGTCGGACAGAGTTCCCGAACAAGTTGAAGAACGCGCGTTGGTGGTTCAGTCAATGCGCCTTCGATGGCGGTACCCAGATGCTGGACATTGGCAACCGTGACGATTGATGGCTCTGCCTCCCAGTCGAGATACGAACAATGGGGAAGCAACGTGTCGTGCACCATGTCGATGACGACGCGGTGCTCCAATTGGTCTTTCGTGCTTGCAATCAGTTGCGCGGCAAGGCGTGCATCGGTTTCGGCGTCGCCTGTGCGTGGAGCAGTTCCGGCCAACGGATGGCTGCGCACCATGCGGCCATCCACCTCGACAAGAAGTTCAGGGGAGGCGCCGATCATGTTGTCAACGCAATACCGATAGCTGGAGCCGAAGGTCGCCCGGAGCCGCAGAAGGATGGCATGTACATCGATGGGATCATCTGCATGGATCTCAATGTCGCGGGCAATGACTACCTTGCGCAATGCACCTGACCGAACGGCATCTCGTGCTGCCACAACTGTGTCGAGGTATTGACCAATCGGTGTCTTTGGAGAAATTCGAAAACTGTTGCTGGTGGGGCGCGGAGGCTGGCTCGTCAGCGCGGATGTGATCAAGTCGTTGATGGACTCATCTGTTAGTTCACTTTCATCCTCGCCCATGATGATTGCGAACTTCGCGCCATCAGGCCGTTTGAGAAATGTGACCTGGGCGAGAACAAACTGTCCCTGTTTGACTGGAGAAAAGGGGATCAACACAAAGACAATGGGAAGTACGTCCTGATGCTCGACTGAGTTGTGAGTACTCGGGAGTAATTGATCAAGGAACTCATCAACAGTGTCTTCACTCAAGCGTTGTGCAATACCTCGTCCGGCGAAACCGATGCCATCTCGTACAAAGAGATAACCGTCTCCGCGGCACACGTTGCCGTAATGGGAATGACACGAAAGATCATGCGATGTTGCGGGTTCCGACCATCAATTGAGTCAATCCGCCCGACAACTGCTCATGCGTGGCGTCGGCAAACCCAGCCTGCTGAAGCTTCTTGACAAGAGTCGCACGATCGGGAAGGTACGCAACACTGCGCGGAAGGTATCGATATGCGGCGCCGTCGCTCAAGAGTGCGCCGATACGCGGAACAATCTTGCCGAAGTAAATACCGTTGCCAAAGCGAATGATGCGATTGTGCGGAACACCAACATCGAGGAGTGCGATACGACCGCCGGGTCGGATAGCCCGGGCGCACTCAATGAAGAATTCATCGAGGTTAACGAGGTTTCGAAGAGCGAAGCCGCAGATGATTCCGTCGACTGATGCATCGGGCACCGGAAGGCGAAGGATGTCTGCTTGAGCGCGTGGTGCTCCACTGCGGTCGTTATCAAGCATTCCGTATGACAAGTCCATTGCGATGGGACGAAGTCCAACGCGCCGAAGATCGATGCATAGGTCTCCCGTGCCGGCAGCCAAGTCAAGAACGAGTGAGGCAGGAGCGAGTGCGAGTTCTTTTACCGCATGACGACGCCAGCGAACGTCGAGTCGGAACGTCATGATGCGGTTGACCAAGTCGTACCGAGGAGCGATCGCGTCGAACATCGAGCGCACCATGCGCGCCTTCTCAGCTCCTTCTGGGAGAGTCGTGGTATCCCACGATGTTGCGGAGGGGTCCTTCGGGCTCATATGGCAAGGCTATTGGTAGGGGCGGGGGAGAAAACGCTTCGAACTCGCAGACTTTGGTCACGGGAGAGCAGAATGAGAGAAACCCAAGTGTCATCGGAGGCACCCCATGATTGATTTCACCCTTGCACCTGAACACGAAGAGATTCGCACGCGAGTACGTGACTTCGTCGACAATGTCATCAAGCCTGCAATCGAGCCGTTTGGGCATCGCGATGACATGGAGCCCGAGATGCACGCGCAGTATGTGCGGGAATTGATTGGTCTTCGTAAGAAGGCTGTCGAGGCTGGTTTATGGTTACCTCATATGCCCACCGAATGGGGAGGCATGGGGCTTGGTCATGTGGCTCTTGCAATGGTGCAGGCTGAAGCTGCCAAGACCCGTGTTGGGCCCTGGGTGTTCAATTGTCAGGCACCAGACGAAGGAAACATGCACACGCTTTTGCATTGGGCCACCGACGATCAAAAAGAAAAGTATCTGAAGCCGCTGTTGAACGGCGTTTCGTCTTCATGTTTCGCGATGACCGAGCCCGAAGTGGCCGGATCAGATCCGACACTGATTCAAACTTTTGCAATCAAGGACGGAGACGAGTGGATCATCAACGGACATAAATGGTTCATCTCGGGTGCTCGACGTGCGAAGTTCGCAATTCTGATTGCCCGAACCGAACTCGATGTTCCGCCAGGATCACGTGGCGCCAACACTGCGTTTATTATCGACTTGCCACAACTGGGTTGGAATGATGTTCGCGAAGTAGCAACAATGCACGGCGCAACCGGCCATTCCGAAATTGTCATCGAAGATCTTCGGGTTCACGATTCCCAGA
>JBEAXB010000291.1:0-2731 GCA_041160045.1 Actinomycetota bacterium | reverse complement strand
GCTGGAACATCATGGTGCTGGGGACGCAATCGTTACAGCCAACTCGCCAACGGATCTGTCTACGCACGGTCTCAACCTCAAAAAGTGATCGCATCAGCCAGTACCGGGCCCATTACTTCGGTGGCAGCTGGTGACTCGCATGCATGCGGTATTGCAACCATTGGGGCTTCCATGTGGTGTTGGGGTCTGAGCTTGCAAGGCCAGCTGGGCGATGGCGGCAGCAGCACGAGGCCGCGCGGAACTGCAATTTGGCCAAATGGTGTCACCATGAAATCCATCGGGACAGATGCTGTCGCCCGTCTTGTAGTTGCCGGTGATATTTCATGTGACGAACGACGAATCATTTCGAATGGAATTGGTGCTGCCGGATCACAGTGCGGCGATGCAGCAACTGCAAGCCTGACAACTTCATTGAACCCCGATGGCGTTGTCGTACTTGGCGATATTCAGTATGAAGCTGCAAGCATCAGCGAGATTCAGACATACTTCGACACCACTTGGGGCCCACTGAAGAATCGGATGTATCCCATCAGGGGAAATCACGAATACATCACTGCAGGTGCTGCGGGCTACATCGAATACTTTGGTGCAATGTCGCCGTCGTATTGGGTGAGCAATGCAGGTGGTTGGCGGATCATCGCTGTTGATTCGTGGTGTCAAGGACAAATTTATGCAGGATGTTCGGCAACATCGGTGCAGACAACGTGGTTGACATCTGAGCTTGCGCGGGCTCGAGCAGAAGGAAAATGTGCGGCCGTACTCATGCATCATCCCTATGTTTCAAGCGGGCGCTTTGCCACCCCATCGGTGGAATCACTGTGGAAAGCATCCGTGCTGGGTGGTGCCGACCTTGTCATGACTGGCCATGATCATCATTACGAACGATTCGCCCCGCTCGATGAAGACGGATTCCTTGCCGAGACAGGCACCCCAGGAACGCCACTCATCATCTCTGGTCTTGGTGGTGCACCTAGCTACCCACTTCGTGCCCCTGAAGAGGGAAGCCAGTTCATGACCAATGCAAATCATGGAGTGCTCTCATTGACACTGACTCCCACCAATTACTCGTGGGCTTTCATCAGTGCGTCAGATAACGCAACCATCGACAGCGGCACCGCATCATGTGCACCGTAGTGATTGGCTAATCAAACACCGGAAGCAAAGCAACCTTGCCGGCAATCTTTCGATTCTGCAGATCGCGCATTGCTTGAACAGCCTGACTCATCGGATATGTCACGGGTTCGACAGGATGTAATTTTCCTTGCTTGATGTACGAGAGTACTTCCATCAACATCCCTGCGTTTTCCATTTGGTTTCGACCAACCCACGCTCCCCAATCGACACCGACAACGGTTCTGTTCGTGAGCAAGATGTGATTGGCGGGCAACGTGGGGATGCCGCCGACAAAGCCCACAACGAGATACTGGCCAAAGGGGGCAAGTGCACGCAAACATGGTTCGGCAAGTTCTCCACCCACTGGGTCGTACAGGGTCGTACACCATGTCGACTCCACCACCACATAATTCCCTCGTGCGAGCCTTGACATCTTCTGTCAACACATCGATTGCAGCAAATGCTCCGCGGTCGAGAGCGAGCTGACGCTTTTCCTCACTCGAGGCTGCGGCAATCACGCGCAAACCCATTGCGACTCCGAGATCGACTGCCGCAAGTCCGACGCCGCCACCAGCGCCGAGAACCAGCATTGTTGCACCTTCGCGAATTGTTGCTCTCTTGTGGAATGCAAACCATGCCGTGAGGTAACTCTGCATGAACGTTGCGCCCTGACCATCCGTGAGTTCATCGGGAATCGGCAGAAGACGTGCTGAATTCACCACCGCTTCGTCGGAAAATCCACCCATGCCAATCGGTGCAAACACTCGGTCACCAATTTTGAGATTCGTGACATCGGATGCAACTTCGGTGACCTTGCCGACCACTTCGGAACCCGGGCGATACGGTACGGGCGGTTTGATCTGGTACCTGCCTTCGATCATCAATGAATCGACGTAGTTCAGGCCACACGCTGTGATGGCAATACGCACATGACCAGCAACAAGTTCCGGAGATTCCATTTCGACAACCTCGAGCGCATCAAGCGAGCCGAGTTCTTGAACAATCATTGTCTTCATGAACAAGACGGTACTAGAGACCAAACGGGGAAAACTTACCCAACAGCTCGCCGCACACGACGACGTACCCGCTTCTTGAATGCTTCACGATCTGCAGCAGAAGCACGATCCAGCTTGTACATCGCTATCCATGAAGTACGGGTACTCCAATGAAACATGAGGCGAACGGAACGAAATGCAGTGCGCTTTCCGCTTTCACCCTCGAGTGCATTCACGAATTTTGATGAGCCATGGGTAGTCACCACAACCAAACGACGGATGTTTCCGAGGCCTGGTTTGAGACGCGATGCACCTTCTGGCAACGACCATGCGACATCGTTCATCAGAATCCGATCAAACCAACCCTTCAAAATTGATGGCTGTCCGGACCACCACGTGGGGTACACAAGAATCATGGCTTCACACCATTGCAAGTCCTCGACGTGAGTGCGAAGTTCAGGGGTGCCCGCTAACCGCACATCCAATGTGGACCGATGATTAATGCGTTCGAAGGCACTGAGCACCGGGTTGAAGCCTTCAGCGCACAAATCATGATGACGAACATCGTGTGCGCCATCAGCCAGAGCTGCCAACACTTCCAAGGTCAGCGCCGACACAAAGGA
>JBEAXB010000010.1:0-9326 GCA_041160045.1 Actinomycetota bacterium | reverse complement strand
TCGCTTTGGCAACGTGGACATGAGTGCCTTCGTGGAAGGAGCCGCGACAAAGTGGCGCCGCATCGCCACGAATGGCACAGCAATGTGGCACGACCATCGTGTTCATTGGATGAGCCCGAAGCCGCCGGCTCCCATCGACAATGCAGGCACCGTGTTGACATGGAAGGTGCCGATTGTTGTTGACGAAGTCGGAACCGTTGTCACTGGAACCTTGTACCTGCGTGATCAAGCCTCAGTGGTGTGGTGGGCATTCGGAATGGTGTCGCTCTTGCTGGCGGTCGCACTCACACTGATGAGGAAACGAATCCTTCACCTCGTTCTTCTCGCGATCTCGTTAGTCGGAGTCGTTATAGGAACTACGCAATTGTTCGGATTGCCAAGCGGAGCGCGAATCACCCCGTTGTTACTGGCGTTTTCGCTTTCAGCTGCACTGATTTGCACTGCTGCATTGATTGTCGGGCGAAAGACTGAATCATCGCAATATGCATCTCTTGCTCTGCAAGCAGGTGTTGGTGCAACTTTTGTTGTGTGTGCGTGGCTGTGCTTTGATCAGGTGCGTGCTGCGTATGTTCCTGGTGTGCAACAAATGTGGATTGTGCGCAGCTTGATACCGATCATGCTCGGCATGGGACTGGTAGCAGTGATCGATGGAGTGACACGCGTGCTGCGTGACTCGGCGGTGTCGTCAGACTGACAAGAGGTCGCGGGCACCGGTGTCGGATGACGGGTGACGCAATTTGCTCATTGCACGAGCTTCGATTTGACGAATGCGCTCACGAGTGAGGTTGAAGTGTTCGCCTACTTCTTCGAGTGTGCGACCTTCGCCTGCACCATCAAGACCGAAGCGAAGACGAAGAATTTCGCGTTCGCGCTGATCGAGTGGAGCGAGGAGACGCTGGATTTCTTCTGGCAGCAACGCAGTAGCGGCTGTTTCGAAGGGAGATTCGGCTGAACGGTCTTCAACGACATCGCCCAATTCGGCGTCGCCATCTTCACGAAGTGGTTCGGACAACGACAATGGCTCGGCAGCGAAACGAAGAGCTTCGGTGACCTTGTCTTCGGGCATCTCAACTTCTTTTGCCAATTCGGCAAGAGTTGCCGGGCGGCCGTACTTCAGCTCGAGACGTGAGCGAGCTTTTTGCAGACGTGCAAGTGTGTCGCCAGCATGGACCGGGAGACGAATGGTGCGACCGGTGTTTGCGATACCGCGGGTGATGGCCTGACGGATCCACCAAGTTGCATAGGTGGAGAACTTGAAGCCTTTGCGCCAGTCGAACTTTTCGACGGCATGCATGAGACCGAGGTTGCCCTCTTGGATGAGGTCGAGGAGGGGAAGACCAGACGCTTGGTACTTCTTTGCGATGGAAACAACGAGACGCAGGTTTGACTGAACGAAGGCACGCTCGGCAACTTCGCCCTCGCGAAGGGCCTTGCGCAACTCGCGGCGCTTGGTGGCGGTGAGGGTCTTTGCCTTTTCCATTTCGGCGGCAGCTTCTTTGCCAGCTTCGATGGCCTTGGCGAGGCGGACTTCGTCGTCCTTCGTGAGAAGGGTGTACTGACCGATATCGGTGAGGTAGAGGCGTACGAGATCCTCTTCGTCGCGGTCAATACGATCCTTTGCCACTCTGCACCTCACCTAGATCACATTCGCACCCTAAATGGGCGAATAAAAGCAGGATACCGACAGGGTGAACCACCCCCACAGCCCAGCCAGAGAACATTTCAATTACTTCGGCTTGCACGACAGATGTCCCCGAAAACCCGATGAAATCGCTGGATTCCAAGGAAAAATTGGCCGACCTGACGCTTTCGGCGCTCAGCGAAAAGTTATGGTGGAACATATGGCTAATCCACTACTGACCGACAAGGCCATGGGCCTTGGAAACCTCGACAAACAGGGCAATACCTGGGCTCCGCCCGCGCAGCAGCCGATGTCCGACGGACCAGTGAGCCGCTGGGATTCCGGCGTGATGACAGTGTCTGGAACTGCCAGCGCAACCATCACGTTGCTTGTTCTGATTCTTGCTTCTGCAACCGCCACATGGATCTCGATTGACGAACCAATCGCTGGTCAGCCTGTCGCCATGCCAATTGGTTGGGTTCTTGGCGGATTCGTTGTAGCTCTCATCGCCGTTCTTGTCGGAATGGCCAAACCACACCGCGCAAAAATTGCAGCACCGATCTATGCACTTGCTGAAGGTGTTGTGCTTGGTGCAATCAGTCGTGCATATTCCGAGCAGTACAACGGAATTGTTTTGCAGGCAGTGGGCGCAACGCTCGGTGTGTTCGTCGTGATGTTGTTGCTCTATCGCAGCCGAATCATCAAGGTCACTGATCGTTCACGTCGCATTGTGATGGGCGCGATGATGGGCTTGATGGCGTTCTACATGCTCTCGTTTGTCATGGGAATCTTTGGCTCGATGCCATCGTTCATTACCGATGCAAGCCCAATGGGCATCATCTTTAGTTTGTTCGTCGCAGGTCTTGCCGCCTATAGCTTGGCGCTCGATTTCGACATGGTCGAAAAAGGTGTGGCCAACAAATTGCCTGCGCACATGGAATGGTTCTGTGCACTCGGCATCACCGTCACCTTGGTGTGGCTGTACCTAGAAATCCTGCGCTTGCTTTCAAAGCTTCGCGAGAACTAAAAAACGAATCAGTTTTTTGGTGGATTGCGACGGGCCGTTGGCTCGGCCGCAAGCAGTTCTTCGCTGAGCGGTTCGCCCGTGATTTCATCGGTCCAGTAGGTATCGGCATCGAGGCGCACGAGCGCAGCATCGACATCGGCCAGGTCTTGTTCGATGGCATCGAGGTTGAGCGGGCTCTCATGTGTGTTCACGCCCTCATCGTAGACCGACAAATTGCTTGAAGACGAAAAGAACGCACGTGGGGCTTGTATCGTGCCCACATGAGTTTTCCTTTCCCTCCACTTGACGGTTCCGCTACAAAGAACCAGAAGTTCCCTGCCGCACCTGACATGGGCATCGACCCCACCAAGCGCTACACAGCCACCATGGAAACATCGATGGGAACATTGGTGATTGCACTCGATCCGATTCGCGCACCAAAAACAGTCAACAGTTTCGTGTACCTCGCTGGGTACCACTATTACGACGGCATCATTTTCCACCGCATCATCAAGGGTTTTGTCTGCCAAGGCGGAGACCCAACCGGCACTGGTCGCGGTGGCCCGGGTTACCAGTACGAAGATGAATTGCCAAAGGCTGGTCAGTACCAGATCGGTTCGTTGGCAATGGCCAATGCCGGACCAAACACAAATGGTTCACAGTTCTTCCTCATCAGTGGCCAGAGCGGCGTGCAGTTGCCGCCGGCTTACGCATTGTTCGGACAAGTTGTGAAGGGCCTCGAGATCGTCGAAGCAATGCAGAACGTCGAAACAGATCGTTCCGATCGCCCACTGGTCGATGTTGTGATCAACAGCGTCAGTGTCACAGTCGCAGACTGAGATAAGCCTTGCGTCAGCACGACGCATCGCACTTGCTGCTCAAGGTTTTGCAAGCGGCCGCCCAACCGGACGCATCGACAAGCGGCATCTACATCGCGTCATTGACTCCGTTGGTCTGATTCAGATCGACTCGGTCAATGTCTTGGTACGCAGCCAAGAGATGCCATTGTTCTCGCGCCTTGGCAATCATCCTCGTTCCCTCATCCCTGCTGCCACCGATGCGAGTGAGTTGTTCGAGTACTGGTGCCACGAAGCATCGCATCTTCCCGTCTCGATGCACCCACTGGTTCGTTGGCGAATGGATGAAGCACGCAAGGGCTCCATGTGGCCGGGTTTGACACGTATTGCAAAGGCAAAACCGAAACTCGTAGCTGAGATTCGCGATCGCATCTACAACGACGGGCCATTGGTCGCTGGTGATGTTCGAACACGCAAGGGCCCAAAAGGTTCGTGGTGGGATTGGGATGAAGGAAAGGCCGTTCTTGAATACCTGTTCTGGACCGGCGAGATCACTGCGCGACGTCGTCAGAACGATTTTGCGCGCGTGTATCACGCACCGCACGACGTGTTGCCTGCGGAAATATTGAATGCTCCAACGCCCAAGGAATCTGAAGCGCGACGTTCCTTGTTGCTGCTTGCTGCGCGCAGTGTCGGAATCGGAACAGCAGGCGACCTTGTTGATTACCACCGCCAGAAGGCGGCTATCGCCAAACCATTGATTACTGATCTGGTGGCAACAGGTGAACTGGAACGGGTGCGAGTGGAAGGCTGGCGAGAGCCCGCATATATGTTGCCCAATGCAGTGAAGCCTCGATCGGTATCGACACGTGCATTGGTGTCTCCGTTTGATTCATTGGTGTGGTGTCGCCCCCGCATCGAGAGGTTGTTTGATTTTCATTATCGAATCGAGATCTACGTTCCGGCACCCAAGCGCGTGTATGGGTATTACGTGTTGCCATTTGTCTTGGGAGATCGCATCGTTGCCCGCGTTGATCTGAAAGCGGATAGGCACGCGGGCGAATTGGTGGTGCCCGGTGCATTCAGCGAGGCAGGTGTGGACATCAAACACGTTGCAACAGAACTGATGATTGAGTTACAGGAAATGGCCGCGTGGCTCGGCTTGGACAGTGTCCGCATCGAGAAAAACGGCGATGTTGCTACACAGTTGGCTGTACGAAGTCGCCGGAAGTAGCCCAGCGAATCGTTGATGAAATGAGTTGCCCGATGGGCTTCACGACAACACGTTCGGTGAGCGGGAGATAGGGAAGTCGCAGATCCGCGCGAGCCCATGCAGGCAAGATGGCAACAGCCGATGCTGCAATGAGCGAATAAGGAATGCGCGCCACTAGTTCGAGTGGTGGCTCGATGAGCAGGTATCTCGCAGCATCGCGTGATTCTTGTGTGCCGTGCAGTTCGGAACGAAACTGATAAATCTGATCGCGCAAACCTTGCACCGATGTTGGAGGTGCAGGAACACCGAGCTTGCGGGCGATCACTGCCATGTCTTCGACGTATCCGTCATATGCGGCATCATCGAGTTTTTGTGCGCCATAGGCCTTGTGTGCCCGAATGAAACTATCTACCTCGGCAACGTGGACCCAGCGCAAGAGGTGTGGGTCGGATGCAGAATATGGGCGACCATCACTTGCAAAGCCGGAGACTCGTTTGTGAACAGCGACAACGGTGTCGACAGCGCGTTGTGCAACATCGGCCGGAGCAAATGATGTTGAGGCGAGGAAATCTGCAGTGCGTTGCAAACGTCCCCACGGATCGTTGCGGTAATCAGAGTGTTGCGCGACGCCGGCCATGGCGAGCGGGTGCAGTGACTGGAACAAGATGGCACGCATGCCACCAATGAACATCGAGGAGTCGGAGTGGATGATATGGATCGGCCGCGAGTCGTCGAACCAGCGGGGGCCAGGTGCCATCATGATTGCTTCGCGTTTTTCATCGGCGTTGTCGCCAATGACTCTGTCGCGCAACGCCCCAGCGATGGCCAACCGTACGGATTCGACTCGATCGGTCAGGGCTGTGGGGATGGAGGCCATTTCCCCATCGTGCCACCTCGGCGAAGCGGTCGCACTGCGAATGTGTCACATGTTCCAGACCACTACGCTTCGTTTGTGACCGATGCTCCAAATTCTGTAGGCCCAGAGAACTCAAAGCGCATGCCACCATGGGTTCCGCGAGCAGTTGTCGTGTTCTGGGCTGGCTTCATTGGCACCCTGGTTACTCGGTTTCTGTTTCACCGCTTGAACAACATCCTCATTCTTTTGCTGGTCTCGCTGTTCATTGCGCTGGCGTTGGAGCCCGCCGTGAACAGATTGCAGGCCAAGGGACGAGGACGGCGATCGTCTACCGGAATCATCATCATGTCCGTGATTGTCATTGCGCTCACATTCATCGGTGCGGTCGGAACAGTTGTTGGTCAGCAAATCGCCGACTTGTTGTCGAACAGTGAGCAGTACGTGAATGACACGGTCAAGATCATCAATGACACATTCAATTCGAACATCGATCCAGCGGAAGTGAACAACAGAATTTCCGACCCCAATGGGCCTGTACAGCAGTTCATTGATTCACAACAAGACAATGCGTTCAGGGTGTCGGTACAGGCTCTCGATGTCATCTTTCAGATGTTCTCCGTGCTGCTTTTTTCCTACTATCTGGTTGCAGATGGCCCGCGCCTAAGACGGGCAATTTGTTCACGGCTGTATCCGCATCGCCAGCGGCAAGTTCTCGATGCTTGGGAATTAGCAATTACCAAGACCGGTGGGTATCTGTACTCGCGGGCATTGCTTGCAGTGATGTCTGCTTTCTTTCATTGGATTGCGTTCGAGGCCATTGGTGCGCCGGCACCTATCGCGATGGCGTTGTGGGTCGGACTTGTTTCTCAATTCCTTCCTGTCATCGGCACGTACCTCGCCGGCATCTTGCCCGTTTTGCTGACATTCATTGATTCGCCGATCAAGGCCGCTGTGGTCATTGGTTTTATTGCGATTTACCAGCAGGTGGAGAACTACTTGTTTGCACCAAAGGTCACGGCCCGCACGCTCGAGCTGCACCCCGCACTTGCCTTCGGTGGTGCAATTGCAGGTGGCGCTGTGCTCGGACCAATCGGGGCAATCTTGGCGTTGCCAGCAGTGGCGATGGCTCAATCGCTGATGACTTCATGGGGAAACAGACATGACGTCATCGAAGACCCACTCACTTTGCTGCAGGAAAAGAAACAGCGTGGAAAGAAACGTCGGACTGGATGGGACGACCCATCATGACCGGGGTGCTTCCTTCGCAGTTTGCGCCGATGGCGGTGGTGACACGCAGTGGAGTTGACGAAAGTATTCACTTCGGCGCTCTCGTAGCTCTTGATGCGAACGGCTCGATTGCTTTTTCCGTCGGTGATGCTCACGCCCATGTTTTCCCCCGATCATCGACGAAGCCAATTCAGGCATTGGCGATGGTGCGCAATGGTTTGTCATTGCCAGCAGAAAAACTTGCGCTCGTGTGCTCCAGCCATAACGGCGAAGCCATTCACCAACAAACAGCTCTCGATATTCTTGCTTCTGTTGGTCTCGACGAAACAGCTTTGGAAAACACGGCGGATTATCCGACGCATGTGCATTCAGCCCACGATGCAATTCGTGCCGGGCTGCCAAAGTCTGCATTGCAAATGGGATGCAGTGGTAAACATTCCGGCATGGTTGCTACATGTGTTATCAACGGATGGCCTGTGAGGGGATATCTCGAACAGGATCACCCACTGCAGGTGGCAATCACGCGCACGGTTGCTGATGTCACGGGCCAAGATGCGTTTGCCATCGGTATCGATGGTTGCGGAGCGCCTGCACATGTGGTCGAGCTTGTCGGCTTGGCACGTGCAATGCGTTCGATGGCGAACGGTGAAGCTGGAGAATCCGGAACACAGATTTACACAGCAATGTCACAGCACCCGCACATCGTGGGTGGCACTGGGCGCGATGTCACAAAAATTGTCTCTGGCATTCCCGGTCTCTTTGCAAAAGATGGTGCCGATGCCGTGTATGCAGCTGCAATGAATGATGGTCGAGCAGTGGCCTTGAAGATGTCTGATGGATATGGCCGCGGTACACCCACGGTTCTTCTCGCAGCACTGAAGAAACTAGGGATTGATATCTCTGGTGTCGATGCAAGCGTGGCAGAAATTGTGCGCGGCCATGGCAACCCGGTGGGCGCAGTGCGTGCAATTGGGTTCGAGTAGTCATGGCTATTCCATTTGTTCCCCGAATCGATCACGAGCCGTACGCACAGGTGGTGCAGGTATCGCCATTAGTGCAACGCGTGATTGCGCAGAACCCCTCGAAGTTCAGCTATCACGGCACCGGAACGTATCTGCTTGGCACAGATGATGTCGTTGTCATCGACCCAGGCCCGCAACTCGACAGCCATCGTCTCGCTCTCACTGCAGCATTGAGTGGTCGCAACGTTGTCGGAATTGTCGTGACACATTGTCATTCAGATCATTCCCCACTCACGCAATGGCTGCATGAAGAAACGGGTGCCCCGCGTTTTGCCATCGGGCCGCACCGAGTGTTCGACGGTTTCGTGGAAGAAGATGATCACGACGAATCCGAAGAGGACCCAGCAGAGGAAAAGGATGACACCGAGCGCGAAACAATCGACTTGGCATTTTCTCCGGACATCGCAGTTGTAGATAATGAACGATTTTTTTCTACGCCGGAGTTTTCACTGACAGCAGTGGCAACACCTGGTCACACATCAAACCATTTGGCGATTGCAATGGACACCGAGCGTGCTTTGTTCACGGGTGATCATGTGATGGGTTGGTCGACAACAATCGTGTCTCCACCCGACGGCGACATGCGTCAGTACTTCGAATCAATGAATAAGGTGATCGCCCGCGACGATCAGGTTCTGTGGCCAACACATGGTGGACCGGTGACAGAGCCACACGAATTCCTTGTTGCCTACTTGGAACACCGCATGGAACGTGAGCGACAGATTGTCACTCAAATCTCATCGGGCAATGTCACCATTCCGGGAATCGTGAAGGTTCTGTACGCCCAGGTCGATAAGAAATTGCATCGCCCGGCACGCCGCAGTGTGTGGTCTCACTTGCGCAAGCTGGTGGATGATGGAATCATTGCCACTGTTGATGGTGGCGAACCCCGTTTGCTTAGCGAATACCGCCACATTGGCTGACGGTTAGCGAACCGCACCACTCGGCAAAGTCTGGGGGTCGAACAATGCGAAGAAATCCTTCGTTGAGCCATTGAGATGCCGATTGGGGTCGCCCATGCGTTTGTCGATGGTGAAACCAGAACGCTTCTTTTTTCCGAAATCGTTGTAACCAGCAAAGTGTGGCCATTCACCATTGATGTCTAGTTCCATTGCAGTTTTGCAGCCAAGGATAATGAGAGTGTCGGCAAGCATGCCGATGTTGACTTTGCCGACTGCGACAAACATCATCATGCCGTCGGTACGCAGGCACACAGCAGACCGATAGTTGTACACCTTGTTGCCGAAATCCTTGCCCCAGTCGACTGCTGGGTAATCCTTGTACACGGATTTTCCGTTCACAACCATTGGTGGAAGGTTCTGACGCAGTGATGTCCACGTCTCGATGTCGCCCATGTCGTCGCCCCATACGCCAACAGTGCTCGAGCCATCGGCGCGAATGCCAAAGGTTGCGTACCCTTTGCGCATCTTACGAATGGTCCTACCTTCGGTGACATAACCACCTGGACCATGTTCGAAGCGAAATCCACCGTTAAATGATGCGATCAGAGAAGCGGTGGCACGGGCGGGAATGCGATCACCATTGCGCCAGCCTTTTCCACCGGGCACTTCGTTGCCATTGAAC
>JBEAXB010000102.1:0-4466 GCA_041160045.1 Actinomycetota bacterium | reverse complement strand
ATAAGTACGTAGGCGACCACCATCGGGCCGAGGTCGTTGTCAAGACCGTTGGCCACGCCGATGCCTGCCAAGACGATTGAGAACTCACCACGAGGAATCAGCATGAGCGAGGTGCGAAGAGTACCTTTTTTCGCAAGTCCGGCACGACGAGCTGCCCACCAACCTGTTCCCATCTTTGTTGCCGCTCCTGCTGCAGCCAACGCCATTGCCGGAATGGCAACATCGATGAGCGAAGAAGGATTCACGGTGATGCCGAAATAGACAAAGAAGAGTGCAGCAAAGGCGTCACGCAATGGCACGAGCATTTCTCGGGCACGTTCGGCGACTTGTCCTGAGATGGCAATGCCTAACAAGAACGCACCAATTGCGTAGGAGACATGCATGTATTCGGCAAGGCCTGCAACCAAAGTGGCCAACCCTAGGAGAGTGAGGAGAATCATCTCGTTGGAACTGTTGCCTGCCAACTTGTTGACCATTGTCCCAAGCGCATTAGAGAACAAAAGCACCGCGATGACAATCGCAACAGCCACCGTGCCCGACACAACTCCGCTCATTGCGCTGCCGCCTGCGAGCATCACCGCAAGCACTGGAAGGAACACGGCCATCACGATGTCTTCAATCACCAGGATGGAAAGAATCAGCGGAGTTTCACGGTTTCCTAGCCGACCAAGATCAGTCAACAATTTCGCAATGATGCCAGATGACGACACGTAGGTCACCCCACCCAGTACGGCAGCTCCGAGTGGACCCCATCCCAGCAGGAATCCTGCCGCGACACCAGGAGCCACATTCAGCAGTGCATCGATAATGCCAGCACCCGCATTGGCACGCATGCTTTGGTTGAGTTCTCTTGGTGTGAACTCAAGCCCCAACATGAACAATAAAAAAATGACACCGAGCGAGGCGCCAATTTCAATGAAAGCACCGGCTTCAACTACAGGCACAAATCCGCCTTCGCCAAAAAATAGTCCTGCAACGAGGAAGACCGGAATGGTGGGAATTCCGAATCGGGCGGCCGCTCGGCCAAGTATTGCAAGCGTCAACATAATGACGCCCAGTTCGATCAGTGCGAGATCAATTTGCATCAGAGCGAACTAGCCGCAGATAATTCGTGAAGCTTGAGCAACCCCGTCAAAACTGCCAGTCACAAGCGCCACATCTCCCAGTTCGAAAACAAAATCAGGACCCGGACCTGGGTGCGACTCTCCGCCTCGAAGGACTGCAACAACTGACGCGCCTGATTTCGTTCGAATTTGTCCGTCGCCGATGGAACGACCAACCATGGGCGACTGTGGCTCGACAGTCAGCCACTCGATTGCGAGACCCTGCACGTCATGGCGAATATCTGTCAATCGCTCAGTGATTTTCGTGCCGCCAAACAACTCCACCAATGCAGCCGACTCGGATTGACCAAGATCAATGGTCTCGCTGCACGAATCTTCGTCGCCTTTGCAATAAATCAGTAGTTCCCGGTGCCCGTCACGGTGCACCAAAACTCCCACCTTGCGGCCCCGAGCAGTGTCAAATTCATATCTGATGCCAATTCCCGGAAGCGAAGTCTCAAAAATTTCCATGCTCCATTCTGCCTTATGGGAAATGGGGAATCTGCCGAACAGCTGCATCGGAGCTGTGGCACACATAGCCCGTGGATACCGCGAAATTGAATTAGTTCACCGATTAACAGTCTGTGACTATTAGAGTGACCTGACCAATTACTTTGAGCGCCCGACTTTGGGCTGCTCGAAATCGAGGAGACCCATGTCGCAGTCATCAACTGACCAATCGAAGATATTCATCAAGATTTTTGCGGGGCTCTTGTCGGTCGTGTGTGCAGTGGCGATTTTCGCCGGTGTGTACAGCGTGGTGAACGATGATGGTGTCTCGAGTGATGAAGTCTCGTGGTTGTACTCCCAGACCGCTGATTCGGGCGAGCTCGATGAGCGAGAAGATGGCACGTTCCATCTCATTCTGCGTGACGTGGACTATCACACCGTGCAATTCTCTGACAGACCAGATCGATTGGTCGAAGTCATCGACACCGCAGACTTGGTCAAGAACTGGGACATTCTCTTCGCAACAAGTTCTCCGAATGCGGTGTTGGTCGAGCACGAACCAGATGGTTCCACCGACTCCCTTGTCGTTGTTCTGGAAAAGCCTCATTTTGACTACGCGGCGGATGAACTGACATATGAGGTGAAGGTTCTGGCCGATGAAGCTCATCCTGAACGTCTGAAGAAATTGGCCAATGCGCACGTTCAGTCGCCTGTTGCGATGCGCGCAGTGAGTTTGTTTATCGACAGTGTCACCAGTACTAATGCTCCCACCAGCCCGATTTTCACTGGGCCTGCTGCAGACAAACTGAAGAGTCTGCTCGGACTTCCATCCATCCCTACCGAGCCCCTCAATCTCGGCAACGGCGTTCAAGTGCTTTCCGCTGAAGCGACCACCGACACCAATGGCGCAGTAACAGCGCAGGCAGTAGTTGGGTTCAACAGCGGTTCATTCACACTCAACATGAAGCTCGCTGCCACCGATTCAAAGAACTGGACTCTCACTGCGAGTCCGGGTGCCACTACACCGTGGACCAACCCCAAGGTTCCAGGTTTGACAATTGACCCTTCAACATTTTCCGGAACCATCTCGAATGTGAATGGGAAAATCTCGTTCAATCTCACAGGCGGCACCCATTCGTGGAACGTCGCCACAGGCGCAACCTATGTATCGACATTGTCGTTCGGCAGTGACTGTTCGCTCACCCCAGCAACGCGATGCCCTGCGAGTGTGACTGGTCCGTTCATCTCGATGAATGGTGCTCTCACCATCAGCGGTTTCCCGAACACAATCACAATGAGCGGCGCAATGACGCCCAATGCAGAGTGGGCTCGTTTCGACGGCAAGGCTGGCAATCTCACTTTCGCTGGTACCGGTGTCACCAACACCACGCTCACAATGTGGCGCGGTGCGCGCGACGATGCGTTCAACTCCAACATGCAGTTGCCCACACTTGCGAAGCTTGCTAGTGGTAACAATCTTGAGTTCTGCGGCGGTTTCACCATTGCCATCCCAAAGATTGGCAACGCTGCAACAGATGGTTGCGTGCGTTGGTCGCCTTCAGGTGTCGTCATTGGTCAAGTAGGAGTCGGCGGTTCTGTGAGTGGTTCAATGCCATCGACAGGATCAACTGCCCCCACATCTGCAGATGTGAAAGGCCTTGCCTTTACTGACATTTCAGAGTCCGATCTGAATGTGCTGCCATCGAGGGATGCCATCATGTCAGGCGTCGCGGTTGCAGTGCAGAATAAGACAGTCGTGCTTGCTGGTCAGGCCCAGTTGCCCGGAGTTGTGGCAGACGCCCTGAACATCAATAGTTCAAAGATCACCAGCTTCAGCGTGGATATCCGTGGTCAAGTATCGCGCACCGGTTTTTCACTGAGTGGTGACATCAACACAAACATCAACATCGGTGCTGAACCATTCAAAATTACAGTTCGCAAAATGACACTCACTGTCGCTGTTGAAGAAGGCGCCGGTGCATCATTCAGTATCGGCACATCTGGAAATGCGACTCTCGGGTACTCACCGAGTACTCGAACATTGTCAACATCAATTGAGATGGTGGCGGCAACGTCTCCACAAATGGGCATGTCGTTGTCAGTCAACGCACGAGGCACAGCAGCGGCGGATGACAGCGGGAAAGACGGGCTCACCGTGGCCACCCGACTTACCAACCCCGCTGGCGCACAATATGTATGGCCAGACCAGTTCGGTATCAAGGGCCTGAACTTGTGGAACCTCACAGTGCAGATTGCCTTTATAGATGGCTCACCGGCATTGGGTTACACCAGCACCACATACATGGATCCGAATGGTGCACAGACAAAGAATGTTTTGAAGTGCACCGGTACGTGTGATTCATCCGACTGGATGATCGGGTCACTGGGCTTGAATATCAGTTACACAAACCCTTGTCTTGCCTACGGTTTCGAAAGCGCATCCGGAACATCTGGATTCGTCATCGATAAGGGCGTGCTGATGGCCACATCGTTCAAGGTCGGAGTTGCGCCGAATGGTTGCTCGATTCAGTCTGGCGATGTACAGCAATCACTTCCTATTGGTTTCGTTGGTTTCCAATTCAGTGCGAAATTTGGTGACGCACCGGGCACCACGTTGAATGTGGCAACAAAGACTTCTGTTGATGGTTATGTCTTCCAGGCAAGTGCGACCAACCTGAAGGTGGCGGGCATGGAATACAAATCACTCGTGATGAACGTCAACATCACGACGAGTTCAAGCCAGTTCTATTTCAATGCTGACATGACTTCGGGTATGGGCAATATGAAAGTGACTGCAAACTTTGAAGCCAACACCACTGGAATGAAACAAACACTCCAAGCCGAACTCACTAATTGGGGATGGAAGAAGTCGGGCACAGTCGACTTGAAGGTCTTCAAGTTCAACACGGCAGC
>JBEAXB010000101.1:0-5047 GCA_041160045.1 Actinomycetota bacterium | reverse complement strand
CCACTTGATGCCCGTCAATCAGGTGTCACATTTCCTCAACTGATGGATCGTGTTGCCAATGATCTTGGTTGGGCCGCACTCACATTTACTTTTCGCGGATGCGGTGGCAGCCAAGGCGATTTCTCCATGCAGGGATGGGTGGATGATCTTCGGGCAGCCATCGATCATCTGGAAGAAGAAGTTGCACCGAGCGGCATCTGGCTTGTCGGTACAAATACCGGAGGAGCATTGGCACTATGCGTTGCTGCCGATGATCCGCGGGTGCGTGGATGTGCATTGCTCAGTGCGCGCGCCGACTTCGACGACTGGGCAGGCCAACCACGACGGTTTCTTGAACACGCCCGAGAGATCGGTGCAATTCGCACCCCAGGATTTCCTTCATCGTTCGACGAGTGGAGTCGCGAACTTCGTCGGTTCCGCCCTGTTGAAGCTGCGCGAAGGTTTGCTCCGCGTCCGCTGATTGTGATGCACGGTGATGACGACGAAAGTGTGCCGGTTGCTGATTCCCGGGTTCTGGTGGAAGCGCACGGCTCTGCAGAGTTGCGCGTGATCGAAGGTGCTGGGCATCGCTTGCGTCACGACCCACGGGCCATTGCGGTGCTTCTTGGTTGGCTTGATCGCCAGCGTGCATTGCTGACGTAGAGCGTTTACGAATCGTGCCCTTGTGGGTGCGATGTGTGCCATGCGTACGCCGATGAAATGATGTCGTCCAGATTGCGCGTCGGAGACCAACCGAATGTCTGGGTGATGAGGCTCGGATCTGCGTAGCACTCGGACGGATCACCGGCTCGACGAGCAACGATGTCGTACGGAACTTTCTTGCCAGTGATGCGCTCGGTGGTGGCAATGATGTCCATCACGCTTGTCCCATGACCGGTGCCAACGTTGCACGTGATGCTTGCACCGCTCGCCTTCAAGTAATCAAGAGCCGCAACATGGGCACGCGCCAGGTCTTCAACGTGGATGTAGTCGCGTACGCCGGTTCCGTCGGGAGTCGGGAAATCCTTGCCGAACACTTTGAGTGCAGGCGCAAAGCCAAGAACAGCCTTCATCACGTGAGGAATCAGGTTTTGTGAGTAGCGCCAGTCCTCGCCGAGTGTTGCGTCGTCTGATGCGCCGGCGGCATTGAAATAGCGCAAGCACACACTGCGCATGTCGGTTGTCTGCGAGTACCAGCCGAGCGTCTTTTCGATCATCAGTTTTGTTTCTGCGTACACGCTTTCACAACTGAGAACATCGGACTCGCGAACAGGAACGGATTGTGGTGTTCCGTATACGGCAGCCGTGGAAGAAAAGACGACGCGATTGACGCCGGCCTGGTGAAGAGCCTCGAAGAGTTTTTGTGAACCGCTGACGTTGTTGTCGAAGTACTTGCCAGGGTTCTCCATGGATTCGCCCACTGCCTTGTATGCAGCAAAGTGAACAACTTCATCGACATCGTGTTCGGCACAGACTCTTTGGATCAGATCGGAATCAGCGACATTGCCCTGCACGAATGGTGCATCGCCCACTGCTTTTCGATGACCGTTCTCCAAAGTGTCGAGAACTACGACACCACGACCAGAGGCGCGAATGAGACGAGTGGTGATGGATCCGATGTATCCGGCACCGCCGGTGATGAGCACGGTCATTGCGTTGAGGCTACTTGAGAGGACGAGATTGCTTGTCGCGAGCGGCGGCTTTTTCGGCCTTCTTCCACGTGCGCACCTGCAAAAGAGTTTCGGGTGATGTGATATCGGCAACGGTACGTGGGTTCGTATCACTGAATACTCCGGCAGCTTTCTTCCAGCCAGCGGGTGCGATATCAAATCGCTTGCCGAGAAGTGCAACAAAGATTTGCGCCTTCTCTTCGCCAAAGCCTGGTAATTCACGAAGGCGTTCAAAGAGAACTTGACCATCAGTGACATCGGCCCACATGTTCTCGCCTTTGCCTTTGTACTTTTCTGCAAGCACCGCGCACATTCCTTGAATGCGCTGTGCCATGGACTTTGGAAAGCGGTGAATCGCTGGCTTCTCGAGGCACAGCGTTAGGAACTCATTCGGGTCCATCGCAGCAATCTTCTTTGCATCGAGATGACCAAGACGCTTCTTCAATGTCCATGGTCCGTTGAAGGCCCATTCCATCGGTACTTGTTGATCGAGCAGCATGCCGATGAGCAATGCCGTGCCGTTGGCGTTCAGAAACGCATCGGATTCCGGATTTCCGGTGATGTACAAGGTGCCCATGGGTAGCTCTTCTGTGTTAGTCGCGACTCAGTGAATGTACTGCGTCGGGGTCGATGTTGAAATCTGCAATTGCGCTTGCCACGGTTGTCGCGGTGATGCCGTGGGTGCCGATGAGGCTGCTGAGAACGGCAACAACGACATGGGCGCTATCTGTTTCAAAGAATCTGCGGAGTGCTTCACGGGTGTCGCTTCGGCCCATGCCGTCGGTTCCGAGTGCCACGAAATGACGATGTTGCAGGAACGATGCAATTTGCTCGGGAACGATGCGCATGAAATCACTGACTGCAATGATTGGAGCTGAACTGTTGCCAAGAAGACCACCGACAATCGATGTGCGGGCGTCGCTTGTCGGGTGCATTCGGTTCCAACGCTCTGTTTCCAGTGCATCCTCACGAAGCGCCTTGTACGACGTTGCCGACCACAGTTCGACATCGATGTTGTACTTCGTGCGCAGAATCTCTGCTGCTTCCGACGCTGCACGGAAGGCTGTTCCGGAGAACAACACGGAGGCGTGTGCAGAACCCGATTGTGCTGATGACCATTTGTACAAACCATTGATGATGTCGGCGGAAGAGACAGTGCTCGGCCGAACCGGCATTGCAATATTTTCGTTATACAACGCGATGTAATAAAAAATGTCTGCCGGATTTGTTCCGTACATTTTGGTGATGCCGTGTTCGACAATTGCAGCCATCTCGAACGCAAAGGCTGGGTCGTAGGCCTGGCAGGCAGGGATGGTGGAGGCAAGGAGCAAGCTGTGGCCATCTTGATGCTGTAATCCCTCGCCCATGAGGGTGGTACGGCCTGCAGTGGCTCCCATGAGGAATCCGCGGGCACGTGCATCGGCTGCCTGCCAAATCAGGTCACCCACGCGTTGAAAACCGAACATCGAATAAAAGGTGAAGAAAGGAACCATCGGCACGCCACGCGTTGCGTAACTGGTGGCTGCAGCAATCCAACTTGATAACCCACCGGCTTCGGTGATTCCTTCTTCAAGAATCTGGCCTTTCGATGACTCGGCATACGACAGCAACAGATCGTGGTCGACAGGTTCGTACTTCTGTCCTTGCGATGCGTAGATGTTCAGTTCGCGAAACAGTGAATCCATTCCGAACGTGCGCGCCTCATCAGGAATGATGGGGACAACACGGGGGCCAAATGAATCATCACGTGCCAGATTGCGCAACAACCGGGTGAATGCCATGGTGGAGCTGACCAACTGCTCGCCTGATCCCTGTGTGAATTCAGTGAAGACTTCGGGCGATGGCAGCACAAGGGGTTGTTTGTTGCGCACGACGCGCTTTGGCAGGGAACCACCAAGGCTGCGACGTCGTTCCATCATGTATTGGTATTCGACAGAGTCGACCGATGGACGAAAGTACGGCGGTTCATCGGCATTGAGCGCTGCATCGGGAATTTCATCCTGCAGGTGCAATCGGTCGCGTAGAACACGCAATTGATCAACCGTCAGTTTCTTTATCTGATGGGTGGCGTTGCGGCCCTCCACCTGGGGCCCAAGGGTCCAGCCCTTGATTGTCTTGCACAGAATTGCGGTGGGGCGACCCGAACCGAGGTTGTCGGCGGCAGTTTTGTAGGCGGCGTACAACTTGCGGTAATCATGACCACCACGTGGAAGATTGACGAGGTCGTCATCTGACAAGTGCGCAACCAACTGCAGCAGTCGCGGATCGGAGCCAAAGAAATGTTTGCGGATGTACGCGCCACCTTCGATTGAGTAACGCTGGTACTCGCCATCGACTGTGACAGTCATTTTTGCGAGCAACAAACCATCGACATCGTTCGCCAGCAGTTCGTCCCACTTCGAACCCCACACGACCTTGATGACATTCCAGCCCGCACCGCGAAACACCGCTTCGAGTTCCTGGATGATCTTGCCATTGCCACGAACCGGGCCATCAAGACGCTGCAGGTTGCAGTTGACGACAAAGACCAGATTGTCGAGGTGTTCACGCGCGGCTAGAGAGATTGAACCAAGTGTTTCCGGCTCATCTGTTTCTCCGTCGCCGATGAATGCCCAGACGCGGCTCTCGGACGTGTCGTCGATGCCGCGGTTCTGCAAATAGCGGTTGAAACGTGCGTGGTACAAAGCAGTGATTGGGCCAAGTCCCATCGAGACAGTGGGGAATTCCCAGAACTCTGGCATGAGGTAACTGGAAAGACCTTTTCCGTCACGACCAATCTCGCGACGGAAATGATTGAGGTCGTCTTCTTCGAGGCGACGCTCTAAGAATGCCCTCGCGTACACGCCAGGTGATGCGTGACCTTGAAAGTACACATGGTCGCCGGCTGCGTCGTTGTCCTTGCCGCGAAAGAAATGATTGAAACCAATTTCGTACAAACTCGCAGTGCTTGCAAATGTTGCAAGGTGGCCGCCGATTCCGTCGGCTTCGTTGTTTGCGCGCGACACCATGACTGCTGCGTTCCAGCGAACATATGCACGGATGCGACGCTCGAGGTGATCGTCGCCTGGGAACCACGGTTCGTTATCACGGGTGATGCTATTGACGTACGGGGTGGAGACCGTGGCGGGGAAATGAACATCTGTTTGTTGGGCGCGCTCGAGAAGGCGAGCCAACAGGTATCTGGCGCGGTTCGGACCATGGCCATCGACCACCGAATCGAGTGAATCAAGCCATTCTTGGGTCTCAACTGGGTCTGTATCGGGCAGTTGGTGCATCGAGCCGTCAAAAATCACAGGGCCATTCTCCCACTAATTGAACGGATTGCCCATCGTTCATATGTCCCATGGTGAACAATCGATGGAATGGAAAACCCCGACGATGTACTTGTGATCTATACC
>JBEAXB010000100.1:0-4525 GCA_041160045.1 Actinomycetota bacterium | reverse complement strand
ATTGCAGTCGTTCGGACAGATTGACATTCTTGTCAACAACGCCGGCATCTTCGAGCAAGGCTCGATTCTCGACACAACGCTCGAGGCATATCGCCGCACCATCGACATCAACCAGGTCGGAGTATTCCTCGGTATGAAGGCTGTTGCTGCCCACATGGCAGGTCGTCGTAAGGGAAGCATCATCAACATCTCATCTGTTGCCGGCATGGCCGGAACTCCAGGCTTTGTTGCATATGGCGCGAGCAAGTGGGCAGTACGCGGAATGACCAAGGGTGTTGCAAAGGAACTTGCACCACATGGCGTGCGCGTCAACTCCATTCATCCCGGAATCATCGACACGCCGATGTTGCAGACATTCGAGGCCGCCGGAGAAGGCGTGCGCGAAGCAGTGCGTACCCGCATTCCACTTGGTTATGAAGCCGAACCAATTCATGTTGCAAATCTGGCCCTGTACCTGGCCAGCGATGAAAGTGCTTACTCAACTGGTTCAGAATTCATCGTTGACGGCGGCTGGACAGCATGAGCATCCTTGGCACACGCGTTGTGCGCATCGAAGACCCGCGCTTTCTGAAGGGCGAAGGAACCTACATCGGCAACCTCCCCATGCCTGGTGCAGTGCATCTCACATTCGTGCGTTCGCAGAATGCCCATGCCCGCATTCTCGGCATCGATGCAAGTGAAGCATTGGCCATGCCTGGCGTGCGCGCCGTGTGGACCGCTGCCGACATTGATCTGGCGCCGGCTGGTCCTGCTCATGCATTCATGAACAAGGGAATCCGTTTTCCGTATCTGGCCATCGATACCGTTCGTTACGTGGGCGATCTGGTGGCAATTGTCGTCAGTGATGACAAGAGCATCGGCACCGATGCAGCAGAGCTCGTTATTGTCGATTACGACCCACTGCCTGTCGTTCTTGATCTTGACGAATCATTTCGCAACGAGACTCTTCTTCACCCAGACGCTGAGACCAACGTTGTCCTCACGTTTGCCGCCGCCAGTAACGACGACATTTTCGCGGATTGCGACGTGGTCGTTGATCTGACCATCGAGAATCAAAAGGTTGCTCCTGCGCCGATGGAAGTGCGTGCATGCGTGGCTTCCTGGGATGGAACGCGCTTGACACAGTGGGCTTGCAGTCAAGGTGCACATGGCGCCCGCGACGGACTCGCCGAAATTCTTGGCATCGACAAGTCGAATGTTCGTGTGATTACTCCTGATGTCGGCGGCGGTTTCGGTGCAAAGTCCGGCGTATATCCCGAAGAAATTCTTGTCGGTTGGGCTAGCCGCAAGTTGGGCATCCCCGTGCGTTGGACCGAAACACGCTCGGAGAACATGCTCGGCATGGGTCATGGTCGTGCCCAGCGTCAGCGCACCCGCATGGGTGGCACGCGCGATGGTCGCATCACGGCATACCGCCTTGATCTACTGCAGGATGCGGGTGCATACGCACGCGCAGGTGCAGTGCTTCCGTTCATGACCCGCATGATGGCCGGTGGCGTCTACGACATTGCAAACGTGCAGTTCGAATCGCACTCGGTGCTCACGAACACCACACCAACAGTGGCGTATCGCGGTGCAGGTCGCCCCGAAGCAACAGCAGCAATCGAACGCACCATCGATGAGTTCGCTCGGGTATGTGGCATCGATCCCGCCGAAGTGCGTCGCCGAAATTTCATTGCACCTTCTGCATTTCCTCTCACCACAGTGATGGGTGCAAAGTACGACTCGGGTGAATATGCAGCCGCTCTCGAACTCGCACTTGAAGCTGCCGGGTACGCAGACCTGCGTGCCGAACAGGCGAAACGACGCGCAGAGAACAATCCAGTACAGATCGGCATTGGTCTTGCTTCGTATGTTGAAACCACAAACCCAATGGGTTCGGGTGATTACGGCGCAGTCGAAATCACCGCTGACGGTGGTGCGATCATTCGCACCGGCTCATCGTCGCATGGCCAAGGCCATCACACCGCGTGGACAATGCTTGTCTCACAAACAACAGGCATCCCGATGGACAAGATCGAATTCCGTTTCGGTGACACCGACGACATCGATCACGGTGGCGGAACCGGCGGATCTCGTTCGCTGCAGGTGGGTGGCAGTGCTGCAAAACTTGCTGCAGAATCAGTGGTCGAAAAAGCACGTCAGCGTGCAGCAGATTTGCTTGAAGCAGCAGTCGAAGACGTCATCATCGACACGGTGCGTGGTGCATTCCACGTGAAGGGCTCGCCCGCGCCGTCGCGTACATGGGCCGAACTCATGATTGGTCTCGATGCACCATTGGAAGCAGAAGTCGACTTCGTTCCTGAAGGAGCCACATTCCCGTTCGGTACTCATGTCAGCGTTGTTGAAGTGGATACAGATACCGGCTCGGTTGCAGTGATGCGCCATATTGCATGTGATGACGCCGGCACAATCATCAACCCGTTGTTGGTGGATGGACAGGTGCATGGCGGAATCGCCCAGGGCGTTGCGCAGGCATTGCTTGAAGTTGTTGCGTTCGACCCGGACGGCAATCCGATTACATCGAACCTTGCGGATTACGGATTCATCACGGCGGCAGAGTTACCAAGCTTCGAGCGCGTGCCGATGGAAACACCAACTCCACGCAATCCGCTCGGTGCAAAAGGCATCGGCGAAGCCGGAACCATTGGTGCAACTCCAGCGGTACACAACGCTGTGATTGATGCCGTGAGTCATCTCGGAGTCACACACATCGACATGCCGTGCACGTCGTTCAATGTGTGGACTGCAATTCAAGCCGTCAAATAACTACTCGCTGGTTTCAGCAAGCCCGTTGATATGCAAGCTTGCTCGCGCCAGCCAACTACCCGTTGCAATCAACAGCAGCATCAGCAGTGCGGTGAACAAATAGGTGGGCGTGCGTCCGAACGCGTCATACGTTGCGCCGGCTGTGATAGCTGCAAAGCCCCCCATCAGTGTTTGCATTCCACCCATCAGTCCCTGAGCAGAAGCGAGGCGGTCTTTGGGTGCAACGAGAGCAATTGCAGCAGAGCCACCGGTGATCGTGAGACCATCAATGATCCCGTGGAAAATACCAACGCCGAGCATCACATAGGGAGATCCGAGCAAGCCATACGCCACCATGCACAATGCGCCGAGACTCAACCCGCCGATGCTTGCACGAAACGGACCAATCTTGTGGGTCAAGCGACCACCGCGCGGACCAAGCACCACCATTGGCAACGCAAACAAGGTGATGCCCACATTGGCCACCCATGGTGCGGCATCGAGATCTGCCATCATCAACGACCACACCGAATCAAATGCTCCGATCATGAGGTACAACGACAATCCAATGGTGATTGCGCCGGCAATCGGTTTGATGCGCAACAAGTCGAAGGCAAGTTTCTGTGTGGGCGCAGTGCCGATGTCGGCCTCTGTCACGTGCAGGTTCCACAACCCGATAATCACGATGGAAACCAGCACGGAGATGATGAGGAACGGGGCTGCGATACCGAATAGGTCGGCGGTGATTGCAGACAGAAGTGGCCCAAGTGCAAAGCCACCAACATCAGCACTGACGAGACGCCCGAGGTTCGAGCCCATGTTGTCCTTGTCGGCAAGGATGATGACGCGCCGAACGGCGGGGTAGGTGATGCCGCCGCCAAAACCCATGAGAAGTCGCGCAATGAACAGCACCTCGAAGTTGTGTCCGAATGCCATCAAGAGATTGCCGACAATCTCGAGTGACATGCCGATCATGATCATCTGTTTCGCCTTGCCTTTGTCGGCAAATGGTGCAATGAGAATTTGAGCAAAGAACGATGTGAAGAATCCGACACCGACAAGGATTCCGAGGTTGGCCTCGGAGATGCCATATTCGTCACGAAAGTTGTCGAGAACGGTGAACATGACGCCGTATCCCATCGCGCCGAGTGCCGTCGAGCACTGCAGCAGCACAATCGTGCGCTTCCTCATGACTCAGCTCTCGAGCGAGAGTTTCACATGGCCGAGTAGCTCGGGCCATGTGTTGCGCAGTCCCGGATGCAGGTCGAACAACCCGACCTCATCGACGGGCACCCAACGCAGGTCATCTGACTCTGCATTGGCCTCGTACGCGCCTGCATCAGTTGTGGTGTGAGCAATCACGGTGTCATAGCGCCAGTTGCCATGATCGTCGGAGAACACAGCTTTGATTTCGAGATGATGGGCTTCGATGCCGGCTTCCTCGTGTGCTTCGCGGGCCGCCGCAGTCACTGAATCCTCATGGGAATCGAGTGCGCCTCCAGGAAGGGCCCAGGTGCCACCTCCGTGGGTCCAAGCTGCTCGCAATTGCAGCAGGACAGTGGGCACTTCGAGGTCGGTGCGAATCAGGAGAAGGCCTGCTGCCCCATGAACGCCCCAATGGTGGGCTTCGCACCGGATGCACAACACCCATCCATCACCATCACGAAAAGCCACAGAACGATGTTGCCACATGGGGAGGTGCTCAATCTGTATCGGTGGTGGGCTCTACGGTGGGGCTATGCGGGTGGAACGGTTAACGGGGGTATTGGGGGCCACG
>JBEAXB010000290.1:0-3111 GCA_041160045.1 Actinomycetota bacterium | reverse complement strand
CCCATCTTCAATTGCAGGTTCGGGATGACGGTAGTGAGGTTCGTGTTGCCGGTGCGCTCGCCAAGACCATTCAACGTGCCCTGCACGTGACGAACACCTGCCATGACAGCGGCCATCGAGTTGGCAACAGCACAACCAGTGTCGTCATGGCAGTGGATACCAAGCGTTGCATCGTTGCCGACATGCTTCTTCACTGCTGCAACAATCTCGGCAACTTCGTGTGGCAATGATCCACCGTTCGTGTCGCACATGACGAGATGTGTTGCACCCTTCATCACCGATGCTTCGATGACACGCATCGCAAATTCCGGATTGTTCTTGTAGCCATCGAAGAAGTGTTCGAGATCAACGAGAACACGACGGCCATTGCTGTTGAGGAAGTCGACGGAGTCTGCAACCATGAGAACACCCTCTTCAAGCGTTGTCTGCAATGCATCGGTCACGTGATAATCCCACGACTTGGCCACGATGCACACGGCTGATGTGTTTGCATCGAGCAGGTTGCGCAATGTTGCATCGTCGTCAACTTTGCCGCGGGGGCGTCGCGTGGAACCGAATGCAACAAGAGTGGAATTCTTCAGATGCAGTTCTGTTGCAGCGCGGGCGAAGAACTCGATGTCTTTCGGGTTTGCTCCTGGCCAGCCGCCTTCGATGTAGTGAACACCGAGGTAGTCGAGTTGTTCGGCGATGCGCAGCTTGTCTTCGACAGTTGCCGAGACGCCCTCGACCTGCATGCCGTCGCGCAATGTTGTGTCGAATGCTTCGACGAGTTCTGAAGTCATCTTTGTGTTCATGGTGTGATCTCTTTGTCTGGGGTGTGGCTCGAATTTTGGGGAATAGAAAAGCCGCCCGAAGGGGCGGCTGGAACGCGCACGTCGAAATCGACGTGCGCTAACGAATAATGATGATCGCGACAGCGGTGCCGGCAATGCGGCGAGGGGTGCTGGTGATCGACATGTTCCTAGTCTCGCCGCTCCCCGACCCAATCGTCAACCCCTGTGGGGAAATCTGTGGAAAAGCCTGTGGGAATGTCCCTTTCAGCCCTTTCCCTTGTGGACAGGGACCCCTGAAAAGTGTGGTAAGGGTTGCCTACGCGAGCTCGCACCAGTGCTTGTAGTGAGGCACTTGGCCACGAACGGCCTTGGCGTACAAGCCAGCAATGGCAGTGGTGATCGGGCCTGGGCACGGAACATCGCGGTCGTCGACCGAGTTGACGGCACTGACCTCGGCGGCGGTGCCACAGCAGAAGATTTCTTCAGCGATATAGAGGTCGGAGCGAACGATGTTCTCGACGCGGAATTCGTAGCCCAATTCTTTTGCAATCTGACTGACGCAGTTCTGGGTGATGCCCTCAAGGGCGCCGGCTGCAAGTGGTGGCGTGAGGATGACTCCGTTGCGCACGACAAAGATGTTCTCGCCGGTGCACTCGCTGACAAAACCTTGTGGGTTCAACATGATGGCTTCGTCGTAGCCGGCCTTCAGCGCCTCTACTTTGGCATGGCATCGTGTTGTGATCAAGGCGGGTCCATGAAGAGATCTTCATGCGCACACCTTTTGTGAGCGAATCCTCGCCGAGGTATGCACCCCATGGCCAGCAAGCGATTGCAACATCGACAACACATGGCAACGGGTTGAGACCCATTTCGCCGTATCCGTAATACGCAATCGGACGCACGTAGCAACTGGGCAATCCGGTGGAACGCACTGTTTCGCGCGTTGCCTGAACAAGTTGATCGACGGTGTAAGGAATTTCCATGCCGAGGATCTTTGCGCTCTTGAAGAGACGTTCGATGTGTTCGGTGAGGCGGAACACTGCAGGGCCCTCGGCGGTCTCATACGCGCGAATGCCTTCGAAGACACCGGTGCCGTAATGCAAGGTGTGGGTGAGAACGTGAATTTGGGCTTTGTCCCAATCGACGAGTTCGCCATTCATCCAGATTTTCGGTGTTGGTATGAGAGTAGGCATTAGGGCTCCTAGAGAATTGCTGTTGGAAGATTACTTGGCGGACACGATGGCAGCGATGGCGTTTCCGATTTCCACCGTGGATCCGGTGGGCGCGGTGTCGCATGCGGCACGAATTCGGTCGCCTGCGGCCTGTTCGCCGAGGAAATCAAGCATGAGGGCTGCCGACAAGATGGCAGCCGTGGGGTTTGCCTTGCCGGTGCCAACGATGTCTGGGGCCGAACCATGGGAGGGCTCGAACATGGATGGGCCGGTACGCGATGGGTTCAGGTTGGCAGATGAAGCCAGTCCGATTCCGCCACTGACTGCGCCGCCGAGGTCGGTGAGGATGTCGCCGAACAGGTTGTCGGTGACAATCACGTCGTAGCGATGCGGGTCTTCCACGAAATAGATGCACGCAGCATCGACATGATTGTAGGCAGTGCCCACTTCAGGGAACTCGGCTGCCACATCGTTGAAAGCACGCTGCCACAAGTCGCCAGCAAAGGTGAGCACGTTTGTTTTGTGCACAAGAGTGACGTGCTTACGCTCGCGTTGTGCTGCAAGTTCGAATGCGTAACGAATGCAACGCTCGACACCCATGCGCGTGTTCACGCTGCCCTGGGTAGCGATTTCGTGGGGTGTTCCGCGACGAAGAACTCCGCCTTCGCCCACGTATGGGCCTTCGGTGTTCTCGCGAATCACCACGAAATCGTGTGGCGTCACGTGCCCTGGGGCTGTGCCCGCGAATGGGCGCTGGTTGACATAGAGGTCGAGGTCGAAGCGCATCTTCAGAAGGAGACCGCGCTCGATGATCCCTGGCGGGACATCGGGGGTGCCGACGGCGCCAAGCAAGATGGCATCGAAGCCACGCAGTTGATTGAGTACCTCGTCGGACAGGATCTCGCCATCGCGCAGGAAACGAGTGCCTCCCAGATCGAAATCTGTGGTGTCGATTGCGACTCCGGTGGCCCGAACCACTTTGACGGCCTCTGCCGTGACCTCGGGTCCGATTCCGTCCCCACCAATAAGCGCGATGCGATGTGCCATAGGGAGACCATCGTAGAAGGCACAGGTAGCCTTCATTGCATGGCAAAGCACCTTCTTTCCAAGGAGACATACGCGCGACTCGAAGCCGAAGTCGCCCACCTCGAGCACAACATCCTTCC
>JBEAXB010000099.1:0-4558 GCA_041160045.1 Actinomycetota bacterium | reverse complement strand
GACAATGCCCCTTTTGAGAACCGGACCCCACATGCTCTCGTCACTTGCCCGTTTTAGCGTTCGCCGTCGTCGCCTCATGGTCTTTGGAATCTGGATTCCATTTGCCATCGCCATCGTTGCTGCCAGTTCAGCCATCGGCCCGGACTTTCGAACCGAGATGGGGATGCCCGCAGGCGAAGCAAGCCAAGCAGAACAACTTCTGTCGGCGGCTAACTCGAATGAGGGTGGCGTCTCGTCACAACTTGTCTTTCAAACAGCAAAGACCATCGATGATCCAACCGTTGTCAAGGCAATCAACGATGCGCTCGCCGCAGTCGAAAAGATTGATCAAGTCGATGTGAACAGTCCCTACAAGATGGCAAGTCAAGTCAACCGCGATCGAACAATCGCGTTTGCCCAACTCAGCGTCCCACAACTCACACAGGCTGAATACTTGACCTTGGGTGATGAGATCAAGAAAGCAACTGCTTCCGTTGTCAGTGCCGGAGTCAATATTGAATACGGCGGAATGGTATTCCAAAGGATGGAACTGCCCGAGAGTGAAGCACTCGGACTTCTTGCCGCAATCGTTATTCTTGTTCTTGCCTTCGGTTCGATCATTGCGATGGGCCTTCCCATCGGAATTGCAGTAATCGGCCTCATCGTTGCTTCCAGCATCGTCGGCATCGCGAGCAACTTTCTTTCCATGCCCGATGCTGCAGCGTCCATGGTCGCCATGATTGGTCTTGGCGTCGGCATCGACTACGCCTTGTTTATCGTTACGCGTTTTCGCGAAGCAATGCACGACGGCTTGTCTGTTGAGGATGCAGTGGTGGAGTCAATCAATACATCTGGCCGCGCAGTTATCTTTGCCGGCATCACGGTGATCGTTGCTCTGCTCGGATTGCTCACCGTTGGTTTATCTTTCGTGAGCGGTCTTGCAATCGGAATGACAGTTGCAGTTGCAGTCATGATTGTCGCGTCCGTCACTCTTCTTCCGGCACTGCTCGGCATGGTAGGCAACAAAATCGACACCACAACGCGAGCAGCGGTTGTCTCGCTGATTGCTGTTGTTGTCAGCGGTTTCATTGCTGTTTTTGCCAAGAACATCACCATCCTCCTTGTCGGAATTGGCTTTGGTGTTGCAGGCCAACTTGCCCGGTTCATTGTTCCTGCTTTGCGTACCGCTATTCCGCATCGCGCACAGAACGACCACCAAAGCACCATCTGGTGGAGATGGAGTCGCGTCATTCAACGTCGTCCGTGGGTGTCATTCATCGGTGCATCCATGTTCCTT
The DNA here is from genome assembly GCA_041160045.1 of Actinomycetota bacterium. Taxonomy (GTDB): domain Bacteria; phylum Actinomycetota; class Acidimicrobiia; order Acidimicrobiales; family Ilumatobacteraceae; genus UBA2093. The sequence continues at coordinate 3,282 of JBEAXB010000099.1, read as the reverse complement.
CTTCTTCTCTCTGTTCCTGTTCTTTCCATTCGCCTCGGCTTTGGCGATTCGGGCAACGACCCCAAAGCAAGTGACACTCGTCAGGCATACGACCTGATCAGTAAAGGTTTCGGTCCTGGCTTCAACGCACCGTTGTACATTGCAGTCACCGGCGATGCAGTCACCGACAAAGCCAAGCTGCAGGGCTTTGCAGAAACAATCGGAAAAACACCTGGCATCGCATTTGCCGGAATTGCGCCACTACAGAGCGACACAGTTGCACTTGTGATGGCGTACCCCGCATCATCTCCGCAGGATGAAGCAACGACTTCGGTCGTTCATGCACTACGTGAGGATGTGATTCCTTCGACTGGTGTCAATGCAAAGGTCGGCGGATTCACTGCCAGCTCCATTGACTTCTCTGATTACCTCGGCAGTCGCTTGCCCTATCTCATCGGCATCGTTCTCATCGTGTCGTTCCTCTTGCTCATGGTTGTGTTCCGCAGTTTGCTCGTTCCACTCAAAGCAGTTCTGATGAACCTGTTGTCAGTCGGTGCTGCATACGGCGTCATCGTTGCTGTCTTCCAGTGGGGATGGTTTGCAGGTGCGATTGGCGTCGGCAAGGCCGGACCAATCGAAGCCTGGGCTCCGATGTTCCTCTTTGCAATCGTCTTTGGGTTGTCGATGGACTACGAAGTGTTCCTGCTGTCGCGCATGAAAGAAGAGTTCACCCGCACCGGTGACAACACCACGGCCGTGGCCGATGGCGTGGCAGCAACTGCCCGCGTGATCACGGCGGCCGCCCTCATCATGGTCTGCGTCTTTGGCGCCTTTGTTCTCAGCCACGACCGCTCGCTGAAGCTGTTTGGCCTCGGAATGGCCGTTGCCGTCTTCGTCGACGCCACCATTGTCCGCATGATCCTGGTTCCGGCCACGATGGAGCTCCTCGGGGCCAAAAACTGGTGGATGCCAGCCTGGCTCGACCGAATCCTTCCCCGGATCGATGTCGAAGGAACACACGTCACACGGGACACCCCGATACCCTGACGCCGTAAGCGTTTGCGCCTCTCACCTTGACAAGGTGGGGTGTCATCACCTAGCCCTGAAATAGATATGGCCAAGTCACTAGTCATCGTTGAGTCCCCTGCAAAGGCAAAAACGATCTCCCAATACCTCGGACCCGAGTTCGATGTTCGCCCCTCAGTGGGTCACATTGCCGACCTCCCTAGCAAGGGTCTCGCCGTCGATGTCGACAACGGATTCAAGCCGTCGTACGAACTCACAGATCGCGGCAAGACCGTCGTTCGCGAATTGAAAGACCTGCTGAAAAATGCAGACGCTCTGTATCTGGCAACGGACGAAGACAGAGAAGGCGAATCAATTTCCTGGCATCTGCTCGAACAGTTGAAGCCAAAAGTTCCCGTGCACCGAATGGTGTTCCACGAAATCAACGAAAAGTCGATCAAGGCTGCCGTCGCAAATCCGCGCGCACTCGATTACGGCTTGGTCGATGCAGCGGAAACGCGTCGCATCCTCGACCGCTTGTTCGGTTACGAAGTATCCCCGGTGCTGTGGCGTCGCGTCAACCGCGGTCTCTCTGCTGGTCGTGTGCAGAGTCCTGCACTCAGGCTTGTGGTGGAACGTGAGTGGGAACGCATCAAGTTCCGCTCAGCCGACTACTACTCCATCGAAGCAAACACCGAGACCACTCCATCGTTCACCGCGAAGTTGTTATCGCTCAACGGAACACGCATTGCAACGGGCAAGGATTTTGCCGACACCGGCGAAGTGCGCCCCGATGTTGTCGTTCTCGATGCCAAGCGTGGCGCCGAGCTTTCTGCAGGCCTCAAAGATGTCGACCTCATTGTTCGCAGCGTTGAAGAGAAGCCATACCGTTCTTCACCGAAGCCTCCGTTCACCACCAGCACCTTGCAGCAAGAGGCAGGCCGCAAGTTGCGCTTGTCCAGCCGCCAGGTCATGAGTGCTGCACAAGGTTTGTACGAACGTGGTTTCATCACCTACATGCGTACCGACTCGGTCACATTGTCCGATGAAGCAATCAGCGAAGTGCGCTCGTACGTGCAACGCGACTACGGCAAGCAATTCCTCACCGATAGCCCACGCAAACACTCATCGAAGGTGAAGAACGCACAAGAAGCGCACGAAGCGATTCGTCCCGCGCTTCCATTGCGTTCACCCGATCAACTCTCGAGTGAGCTTCGTGGTCAAGATCTCAGTGTGTACCGTCTCATCTGGCAGCGCACACTTGCATCGCAAATGGCTGACACCGTTGGCAATACGACCAGCGTGCGCCTCGGTGCAACAGCTGCCGATGCACAACGCAGTGATTGCGAATTTTCTGCAAGCGGAACCACCATTACCTTCCCCGGCTATCGCCAGGCCTACGAAGAGTCACGCGACGAAGACGACACACCGTCAGACGATGAAAACGCATTGCTGCTGCCTGTTCTCACTGCCGGACAAAACGTTCCCGTGCAGGAATACACAGCCACCACGCACACCACTTCTCCACCACCACGTTTTACCGAAGCATCACTTGTCAAGGTTCTCGAAGACAAAGGAATCGGTCGGCCATCAACATGGGCAACCATCATTTCCACCATGGTCGATCGTGGTCACTACCTTTGGAAAAAGGGAACATCACTTGTTCCTACATGGACTGCGTTCTCCGTCATTCGTCTTCTCGAAGACAACTTCGGCACGCTTGTTGATTACAACTTCACTGCTGGTCTCGAATCAGCACTCGACTCGATTGCCCGTGGCGAAACAAAGAAAGCCGAATGGCTGAAAGAGTTCTACTTTGGTCACGACGATGTGAAGGGTTTGCACGGAATCGTTTCCGACAAACTTGATTCAATCGACGCAGCCGCAGTCAACACATTCGAACTGGGCATGCACCCAGACACCGGCGAAATCGTCATCGTCAAGCCAGGCCTCTACGGCCCGTACGTTCGTTCCGGCGAGAACACCGCAAGTGTTCCCGACACGATGACACCGGATGAACTCACACTCGATGCAGCCGTCACATTGTTGAAAGCGCCAAAGGGTGACACACCAATCGGTGACTTCGAGGGTTATCCCGTCTTTGCAAAGTCCGGTCGTTATGGTCCGTATGTTCAATGGGGAACCATGGACGAACCACCAGCGGGCATGGAAAAGCCGAAGATGACTTCACTGTTCAAAACAATGAACATCGATCGTCTCTCCATGAAAGATGCACTCGACCTGTTGTCGTTGCCGCGCACCGTTGGTGCCGACCCAACAGATGGCGAACTCATCACT
>JBEAXB010000098.1:0-4568 GCA_041160045.1 Actinomycetota bacterium | reverse complement strand
CGTGGGCCAATGCCACGTTGTCGGGTTGGATTCTCGATCCTGATCGCAAGAAGATGTCGAAGTCAAAAGGCAACGTCGTCACGCCGCTCGACCTGTTCGACCAGTACGGCAGTGATGCTGTGCGTTACTGGGCCGTGAGCGCCCGACCAGGTGTCGATACCGCATTCAGCGAAGACCAGATGAAGGTGGGCCGCAAATTGGCCACCAAATTGTTGAATGTCACCAAGTTTGTTCTTGGCTTTGGCGATGCAGATGAGAGCGTTGCCCCCACCGAGCCGATCGATATTGCAATGCTGCATCGCCTCGCCGGCGTCGTCGACGAAGCAACCGCGGCATTCGAAGCATTCGACTACGCACGCGTTCTTGAGCGCACTGAATCATTCTTCTGGTGGTTCTGTGACGATTACGTCGAGCTGGTGAAGAGCCGCGCATATGCCGCACATGGCGATGAAGGCGCGTTGTCTGCACGCGTTGCATTGCGCCGTGCACTTTCCACGCTTCAACGTCTCTTTGCTCCACTTCTCCCATTTGCCTCCGAGGAAGTGTGGTCATGGTGGCAAACAGGTTCCGTGCATCAGGCGAACTGGCCGACAACAATCGAGCTCACATCTGGTCTTGCCTCGGGCGCAAATGATGCACTCATCGATGCCATCTGTGGCGCTATCGCGGGTATCCGTCGAGCAAAGACCGAGGGGAAAGTGAGCCAACGTGCCACGGTTCAATTGGTCACGATTGTTGCCTCTGTCGAGGCTGCGGCAGCCATTACGGCCGGATGGGCAGACATCGGCGATGCGGGCTCGGTGGAAAACTGGGAAATCAGTACTGCCGATACAAACGAGATCACTGTCTCTGTTGTTCTTGCACCCATTGCTGAATAGGCCCAATGCCTAGCGACGGGGGTTCATGGCTCTGCGCAACTACGGTATAGAGGTCATGTCAGCGGAAATCACACGTCCTCATCGCAGCCGCAAGCAACGTGTCTTTCTCATCGGCAATCTCGTCTTGGCCTTTGCCACGGTGATGTCGGGTTCTGGCCTCTTGTACGCCAACTGGAAACTGAACAATCGCAATGTGGTCTCTATTGATTCGGTCGACAAGAGCGACGGCAACATCAATCTTCCAGAGGGAGATTTGACGGCAAAGAACTTCCTCATCACCGGCTCCGACAACAATGCATGCATTGCCAAGGATTCTCCTTATGCCGGCGGTTTTGGCAAGCGGGCCTACTACGGCGAACGCAGTGACTCGATCATGGTGATTCGAGTGAACCCGATCGACAACCAAGCAGCAGTTCTTTCCTTCCCTCGCGACATGTGGGTCACTCAGGCCGGCACCACACGCAAAGGTCGCATCAACATCAACTTCGACAAGAAGAATCCGAACCGACTGATCCGTACCATCAAAGAAAACTTCGGAATCGTTGTCGACCACTATGTGAACATCGACTTCTGCGCCTTCAAAGAAGTTGTCGATGCCGTTGGCGGAGTTCGCGTTCCATTTCCTTTCAAGGCCCAGGACAAGAGCACGGGGTTCAAGGTGCTTCGCGCCCGCGTGTGTTACCGATTTGCCGGCGACCACGCACTTGCCTACATGCGTTCGCGTAAATACCGTTGGTTCGACCCGGCTCTGAACAAGTGGCGCACCGATCAGTCTTCCGACTGGGGTCGCATTGCCCGTCAACAGGACTTCATGCGGCGCATGGTGAAAAAAGCGCTCGACAAATCGCGCAGCAACCCGCGCGTTGCAACCGGCATCTTGAATGCCGCGTTGAAAAACGTGATTACGGATGACAAATTAAGTCCGCTCACGGTGCTGCAACTTGGTCAGGCGATGAAGAGTTTCGATGCCAACACCATGGGCAGCTACACAATGCCGGGCCTCGGACAAACGATTGACAAAGCGGCAGTCATCGTTCCTGATTTCGAATCAGAAACCTCGAAGAAGATTCTTGCGGTCTTTCAAGGCAAGGCGAGCCTCGCGACCACCGTCAAGGGTGCAAATGTTGCCAAGTCATCAGTCGATCTGCGCCCAATTGCATTCATTGTTGCCACCACTGTGGTGCCAAAGACCACCACCACTACTTCCACAACCGTGCCATCGGTTCAGATCGATCAGGACACTCGCGGCATCGTGCCGCCAAATGATCCGAGTTGCGAGTTCTAGGAACTACTCAAGCACCCGAGCAAGAACCTCGGGTATCTCACTTGGCCCAGACACGAGTGCGAGACGTGCACCCACGCGTTCGGCAAACGCCTTTGCTTCATCGTGGTCTTCCGCTGGCGCAATGATTACCAGTTCGTCCATGCCGGCGGCAGCAGCAACAGCATCGCCGTCGACCGTTGCACGACAATCGGACAACAAGACCGCAATCCGACGCCCCGCGCGAGAACGGCCCAATTGTTGCTGTGCAACAAGCAGCGCACCGGCGAGATCTGTTGTGCCATGACCGCGCAATGTCAGCACATCGTTGATGACGCGCTCGCTTGACTTCGGTGCATCCTGGGATTTGGTAACAACGACGTCCTTGCTGAACGCAATCACGCTGTAATCATCCGGGTTACGACTAGCGATGGCTGCAGTAGCCACTGCAGATGTTGCGAGCGGCTTGCCACCCATCGATCCGCTGCGATCGAGCAACAAACAAAATGCAGTGCCGGGCTTTTGCCAACCACGAACCCGCAAACGTTCGGGATCTAGTGCAAGACCATGACGAACCTCACCCAATGCATCAAGACTGGCGTCGATGTCGATGTCGCCACCATCAGGGCGATAGGGCTGTTCGACCATTTTGCCAACACCACGGGGGCGCGTGCGGCCTCTGGTGCCAATGTCGAGCATCAGCCGTCCGGCAAGTCGTTGGGCAAGCTCACGTAATTTCGGATCAGTCGCACCCGTGAGATCTGCGAGCAAGCCAAGCATTTCATCGGGGCTGCTTTGCATCGCTTCATCGACAGCTGCTTCGTCGATTTCGCCGACTTCCGGGGAGATCTGTTCGAAGTTGTCGTGACGCGAGAGATCGCGACGTGACGTGGTGCGCCTGCCTGCTTCGGCAACAGCTTGATCAGCCTCGCTGCCTTCTTTCGTTAGTGGGAGGCTGTGCCCGCCCCTGTCGGGGCTGTCACTTTTCCCCCGCTCGATTCTCCCTCGACGCGACCAAAGACGTCTTGCCAGATTTCGGTGACAATCTCTTCAGCGGTGCGTGAGTTGCCTTCGCGCACACGGACGCGACCAGACAATGCAACGAGTGCGGCATCAAGTCCGACATTTGGCTGATTGACGTCGGTCTCGCGAAGTTCGGCAAGCGACACTGCGACCTTTGCAAAGTCGACTGCGCCGCGAACCGATGAACCGACGCGCAAGTCACCATGCGATCGAGTACGGCGCACAACTTCGACAGCCTTTGAAAGCCATTCGTCTGCAAGGCCCGAGCCTTCGGTGTTGCGACGCACGATTGCTGCTTCGTCTTCTGCATTTTGATACGACATGGAGACGCGGCACACACGGTCGTACACGGCGCCAGAAATACGTGCAGTACCGACTGCATCGAACGGGTTCATGGCAGCCACCAAACGGAAACCCGATGTTGCAGCTACGCGACCAAGGCGCGGAACATTGATCTCGCCCTCGCTCATCACCGTGATGAGAACATTCAATGTTTCCTCGGGGATGCGGTTGATTTCTTCGATGTACAACAAAGATCCGTCACGCATTGCAGTGACTAATGGGCCATCGACAAACACCGATGGGTCGTAGCCATCGTTCAGAACGCGCGCGGGGTCGAAGTGACCGACCAAGCGTGCCGGCGTCAGTTCGGCATTGCCTTCGACAAATTCGAAGCCGATTCCGAGGCCCTGAGCAACGGCGCGCAACAACGTGGATTTACCGGTGCCGGGAGGCCCTTCGAGCAACACATGACGATCCGCTGCAAGCGCAGCCAATACGAGTTCGACTTCGCGGGTGCGACCAACGACTTGACCAGACAATGTGGCGCGCAGCGCCGACGAGTTAGTCATTGACGATGATTCCGCGGATGTTTTCACCTTCGCGCATGGCTCGGTATCCCTCGTTGATTTCATCGAGTGAATAACGGCGTGTGATCAGTTCGTCGAGCTTTAACTGTCCGACGCGGTACAAATCGAGCAAAGCGGGGATATCGGCACGCGGGTTGAGGCTGCCAAAGATTGTTCCCTTGACTTCCTTGTTCCACATGGCGAGTTGAAACAAGTTGATGCTTGCTTCATTGCTTGTCATCGGTGAAATTGCAGTGACAACACATGTACCGCCCTTGCCGGTGAGCGACATGGCCTCGGCCATCATCTCGCCATGCAAAACACCAGGGGTCATGATGACGCGATCGGCCATCTCTCCCCATGTGAGGTCGTTGACTGCACTCATTGCTTCGGTCATCGATGCAAACGTGTGTGTTGCTCCGAATTCCATGGCCTTCTCGCGCTTGAACTCGACCGGGTCGATGGCGATGACTCGCTTAGCGCCGGCCATTTTGGCTCCCTGCACCGCATTGATACCGATGCCGCCAATGCCGACAACGACAACAGTGTCGCCGGGCT
>JBEAXB010000097.1:0-4582 GCA_041160045.1 Actinomycetota bacterium | reverse complement strand
TTTGGTCGCTACCAATTCGACGATGCAACACTGTTTTTCAACCGTGATGCTGCGTGGAGCGTTGCACAGGCACCTGCGGCAGAGCCTGAGTCCGGCGCATCGGCGACCGCGCCAACCGGAATCGTTGGCACCGATGCTGTTGTGACCGATGCAATCGACGCAACAGACTCAAGTGGTCAGCGTTTCAGCCCGTACTATTCGATCTTCCATGAGCCAAATGCAAAGACAGACATTGGCGAATTCGCCATGGTGCGTCCCTTCGTTCCGTTCTCTGCTGATGACAGCCGTAAGGAATTGCGCTCACTCATGGTGGTCTCAAGCGATCCGAAAACATACGGCAAGATGAAGGTGTACGACATCACGGCACCGTTGCCTCCGGGGCCTGCAACTGTGTCGGCTGAGTTCGAAAGCGAACCAGCCATCTCGCAAACAATCACTCCACTCGACCAGCGCGGATCGCGCGTCACATACGGTGATTTGCAGTTAGTACCAGTGGGCAAGGGGCTTGTGTATCTGCGCCCAATGTTTGTTCAACCAGATGGCGCAGCCAAGCAGGTGTTCGTACGAAAAGTTCTTGGTTCGTACAACGGTCGCTCGGTGATTGGTGACAACCTCACGAACGTGATTGCACAGTTGTTCCCAGGCTTCAATATGGATCTTGGCGACAGAGTGGGAAGCGGAAGCACGACATCGACACTGCCAGGTAGTCCGACCACTGCACCATCCACTCAGCCCACGGGTTCGACACCGGCGCAACTCTTGCGTCAGGCAGAAACATTGTTTGCGCAGGCAGACGCTGCACTTGCAAAATCCCCACCGGATTTCGCTACATACCAAACAAAACTTGCTCAGGCTCGTTCGCTCGTGCAACAAGCACTAGCGGTTGTCGGTAACTAGTTTTACGAGGCGCGATTGCGTCGCAACAACTGATCAGCCAATGTGGCCAAGTCGTGACGGAATGTAATTTCGTAGCGCGCTTGTTCATTAGCCAAGCGCACTTGCGTTGCCTTCAGCGAGTCCATCATGTCTGAGATGCCCGCATCTTCGGCACGCTTGGATAGCTCTTCGATCTCGGTGCCGAGTTCGTGCAGTTGACGCGAAAGTTCTGAGCCCATGCCCGAGACGCGGGATTCGAGTCCGGCAAGGCGTTCGGCGATTGAACGTGCAGCATCTCGCTCAGCCGTGAGGGCATTCATCTGCTCGCCCATTTCGGCGCGCATTGCCACAATTTCAGCCTGAAGTGCCTCGATAGCTAGCTGGGTCTTTTTATTGCGCGCAAGCATGATGTACGTCTGAGTCCTAATGATGGTGACAAGTTGTGACTTGGTTCGTTGCCTAGTACCGTAATGCTTCAACTACGACGCGGGGTGGAGCAGCCCGGTAGCTCGTCGGGCTCATAACCCGAAGGTCGCAAGTTCAAATCTTGCCCCCGCCACCAATTCAAATAGATCTAAAACCCCAGCCTTTCCACAAAGGTTGGGGTTTTGGTTATTACGGGACATGGTCGAACTGCCAACATGGACGAATGACTATTAGAGGCGCCGCCTATATCGCTGGCATCTACGAACATCCGGGTCGTGACCTTCCGGATAAAACCATCTGGGACATTCACACTGATGTGGCTCTCGGAGCTCTCGCCGACGCGGGGCTTTCCATGTCGGATGTTGACGCGTTGTTCTGTGATGGCACGGCTGGGTTTGGTGTGCTCACTTTGTGCGATCACTTTGGTCTTAATCCGTCGTATGTCGACAGCACAGAAACCGGTGGATCTTCGTACCTGGCTCATGTGGGTCACGCAGCAGCCGCGATTGCGGCTGGGAAATGTTCTGTTGCGCTCGTGACTCTTGCTGGAAAACCACGCACTGGGAAACCTGGTGTCTCCTTTGCCGCTGGCCCAGACGCGGCTTTCGAGCAGGTGTGGGGCATGGCTGGTGCAGCTCATTCATACGCGCTGGCGGCACAGCGCCACATGTACGAGTTCGGCACGACAGCGGCTCAGTTGGCAGAGATCAAGGTGGCTGCCAGCCTTCATGCGCAGTACAACCCGAACGCATTTCTTCCGTATGCCGTGACAATCGACGATGTACTCAATTCGCCGATGGTTGCAGATCCGTTGCATCGTCTTGATTGTTGTGTTGTCACCGATGGTGGTGGAGCACTTGTCATTGTGTCTCCCGAGATTGCGCGCAAGCTCGGGAAAACCTCCGCAAAGATTCTCGGCCATGGTGAAGCCGTGAAGCACACGAACAATGGACGTATCGATCTCACGCACACTGGTGCCGTGTGGTCTGGGCCGCGGGCTTTTGCCGAAGCGGGTGTCACCGTGAAAGACATTGATTACGCATCGATCTATGACAGTTTCACCATCACCGTGTTGCAGACAATCGAAGACCTTGGGTTTTGTGAAAAAGGCAAGGGCGGTGCATTCGTGTCCGATGGCGGCTTGGTGGCTCCGTTCGGAAAGTTGCCGTTCAACACAGATGGCGGGGGATTATGCAACAACCACCCCTCCAATCGCGGCGGCATTACCAAGGTGATCGAAGCGGTGCGACAATTGCGTGGTGAAGCACACACGGAAGTGCAAGTGCCCGATTGTCAGATCGCACTCGCGCACGGCACAGGCGGAAGTCTCGGTTCTCGTCATGGTTCAGTCACTCTTATTCTCGGACAGGAAGACGCATGAGCACCTTGCCAACACCCACCCCACTTGTCACCACGGCAAATAAAGAATTCTGGGACGCAACAGCCGAGGGTCGCTTTCAACTGCAGCGTTGCACCGATTGCGACATCGTGCTGTGGTTCCCGCGTCGTCAATGTTCAACATGTTGGAATGAGAATCTTGCAACGTTCGACGCAAGCGGCAAGGGCACTGTCTACAGCTTCACCATTGTTCGAAAAGGTGCGATGGATTACAAGGACGCAGGTCCATTCGTGATTGCGTATGTTGAACTGGAAGAGGGCCCACGCGTCATGACGAACATCGTTGGCTGTGATCCCGAATCAGTGACAGTCGGGATGCCCGTCGAAATGGTGTTTCACGACACCGGAGCGGGCAATGCTCTGTATCGCTTTCAGCCAGCATCACGCTGACCTGATCATCGCGGGGTAGTACCCACTGAAACCCACACATCAACGCCGACATGTTGTGCAGGCGTTGCTGCCGCTGCAGTTTGCCAACGTAGTGGAGTCATCGAAAATAACGCTTCTGCAGCCTCGCTCGACAGATCGAGTGTGAACTGCACGCGTTCAGCAGAGACTGCCTCAGCGGGTGGTTCGTTACGCCGCTCAAATCGTTCATCAGCTTTTGTATCTGTGTCGTATTCGGGTCGCATCTGCACCAGGTGATTGGGACCAGGTGTGACGGTGACCCATTTCCCGCCGGGTACTAGAACGCGGTTGTATTCCTCGAATGAATGGGGAGCAAACACCGTGAACACTGCTGCAAGAGACTGTGGCAAGACGGGCAGTCGAAAAGCAGATGCAACGGCGAACTGTGCCGAAGGCAATAGCTTGCTCGCCATCTGTACTGCTTTTTTAGAAATGTCGATTCCGTATTTCATAGGCGACATCACATGTGAGAGGTAATAGCCCTCGCCGCATCCGACATCAAGCACAGGTCCGTCAACCTCGCCGAGGGTCTTGGAGAGAGCATCGGCAATTGGCGAGTACCAATTGGCAGAAAGAAACGATCGGCGTGCAATCAAAGCATCGGTTGTGTCTCCGGCAACAGCAGTAGTGGCCAATCGTCCCGTCACCAACAGGTTGAGGTATCCCTCTCGTGCTCTGTCGAATGAGTGGCCCGTATCGCAATGTGCGCCAACAGCATCGAGATGCAATGCACCCATGCAATGCGGGCAGGCGAGCACCGGCGATGTTGAGTGATCTGGGGGCATTCTCAAGTCTGACTCATCACAGGTGTAGGGGCTTGTTTCGAAGCGAGGAAGTGAATATCTGTCATAAATGGAATAATTCGACGGATATTGAGAGATTTGGAGCACTTTTTGGGCACCGTGGGTCGGTCGTGCGGACTCCTCACTAACCTGTAGGACGGTAGAGACGAAGGGCTGTTCATGACCGGAAATTCAGTGTTCCGACACCAGCGCAGCGGTGTTCTCAGTATTGCCTCTGTCGAAGCTCCCAATATCATCACGTCCGACTGGATTGATGAGCAGTTGGCAGACACCTATAAGCGCAATGGCCTTCGCGCCGGGCTGCTTGCTGGTCTTGCCGGAATCGAAGAGCGCCGTTGGTGGGACGAGGATGTCTCGTTTGCAGATGCAGCCGCAATGGCAGGCAAGGCAGCAATCGAAAAAGCCGGAATCGACCCGTCACTCATCGGCGTTCTGATTTCTACTTCTGTGTGCAAAGAACATCTCGAGCCGTCCGTTGCATGTGCAGTGCACGATCGCCTTGGTCTTTCATCGGCTTGTCTCAACTTCGACATTGGAAATGCATGCCTCGGATTCATGAATGCAATCCACATGGCGGCCACGATGATTGATGCCGGAATAGTCGAGTACGCACTCATTGTTGATGGCGAGGGAAGTCGTCAGACACAGCAAGCCACATTGGAGCGTTTGCG
>JBEAXB010000096.1:0-5033 GCA_041160045.1 Actinomycetota bacterium | reverse complement strand
GCCGACCAATCAATGCGACCCAGATTGTGCACCACGTTGCCACTGCCAAGAATGAGAATTCCTTTGGCCATGAGTGGAGCCAATTTTGCACCCAGGTTCACGTGATAGTCAATTGGCTCATTTGCGTTAATCGATAACTGCACGATAGGAACATTGGCCTTCGGAAACATATGCGCAAGGACAGACCACGTGCCGTGATCGATTCCCCAACTGCTGTCATCAAGTTCAACGAGTGCGGGCTTGGCAATCTCTGCGATTTCTTGCGCCACATCGGGCGCACCGTCGGCCGGATAATCAAAGTCAAACAGTTCTTGCGGGAAGCCTGAGAAGTCATGAATCACTCGAGGCTTCTTCATAGCAGTGACCGCTGTGCCACCGATGTACCAATGAGCAGAGATCGCAAGAATTGCGCGAGGAGTTCCGACAGAGGTGCCAAAGGTGCCAAAGGCATTCCAGGCCTCGGTGTAACGATTGTGCTCGAGAGTATTCATCGGGCTGCCATGTCCGATGAACGCCGCAGGCATCCTCATCTCAATCATTGAATCCCCTTTAGGTGATATTTAGATTGTATTTGAAGAGAGCCTGATTCGACTTCTAGTGCGCAGCAGTTAATTCATCTCTCAAACGATTGCTCATCCGGGAGAGAACAACGGCCACCACAATGATGAGTGCACCTGAAACCAAGATCATCAACGGCGCACGGCCTTCGCCTGGGAAGTAATGGGCGATGCTCCATGGGACAAACACGAGCAAGCCCAGCAGGCCAAACATGGACATGACTGCATGACGAGGCAACATGCCGAACGCAATCAGCGAGATTGCCACGAATAAACCGAAGATGGTGGCAAACCCAGCCGACTCAGAACCAGTGACTGCCGACCCAACGATGAGACCGAGGCCGCCCAGTACTTGAAGAAGATTCGGAGAACTGACCGGGGCATATTCAACGGTGAGCAAAATCATAATTGCGCACCCCACAACTGTGAGCCCAGTGGCTACTCCAGCGTCGCGTGCAAAATACACAATGGTTCCGGGAACAGATTGGATCAATGCCAGGGTTCCGACGAGACCCATTGCAACAGCTGTGAGTCGATCCTCGACCAGTTCGTCGATAAGAACGGCTGCAACAAGCGACGTAGCAGTGAGCAACAGTGCAATCCAGCCGGCTCCTTGCCAATCGTCAATTGTGAGTGCAGCACCAACGATGACACTCACAGAACCGATCAGTGCAGAGAGTGGCGCATTCGGAGTGGTCTTGCCAACTCCGCTCGCCACATATGCTGCACCCAAGCACCATACGGCTACGCCAGAGACCGCAAGTGAACCGCCCAGTTGAGCCACACCCACTCCGGCGACGACAGAAAACGCTCCGAGGAACGTCGCTTGCTGAATGGGACGCTCGCGCCAAGCCCACAACGCGGCACTGACGACCATGACTCCGATTGCCACCATCAACACTGTTCGCTGATCGTGTTCGGTATCGAAAAGCGTGTCATCAAGAACTGATGAGCTCACACCGACAGCCGCAGTTGCCAACAACCACAAAAACCACCGCAATCGAGCAAATGCCGGGTCGGATTCCTCACGCACCAGTGCTCCCGCGACAACAAAAGCAATCACTCCGCCGCCACTCAGAGCAAGACGACCACCGTTTGCCATGTCTTCCCAATAGCGAGACACCAACAGAACAAGACCGACAATTCCCAACATGCCGCCGACGTATCCCAATGCTTCGGCAATCACAGAGATGCGGCGCTCGGGGCTTGGAACTTCAATGGATGGCTTGTCTTCCAACTTTTCTCGTGCATCTTCAAATGCTCGGATCGAGGTTGCCTGTGACTCTGAAATTAGATCGGCTTTCAACCAGCGGTCAATGTACTTCTCGGCACGCATTGGCCTCTCGATTCGATTCGACGCTGTCGAATTAAGAAACGATTTGGAACCGTCGGACCGTTTGCCGTTCATCACGACATACACAATCCCAATAATAAGAACTATCAATAAGCCAAGGGCAATCATGACAAACCTCCTACTTCCAACCTAAACCTTCCGCCGCCAAGAGACTGACTCATGCTTCCCCTAGACGAGGTATGAACATCCCATTCACACAACGACAAAACAGGTCTTTCGGAGTACATCGATGAACTGACGTAGGGACATTCACTGAGGGGTCATCGACCAATGAGCAACTTGACTGAGCCCATGACCTACGCAATAGACATCGGCCCAGCAACTCACCGAACACTCGCAGTGACCAATTTCCATGTTGGATACTCAGAAATGAACACGATGGGAGAACGTATTTCCAATGCATTTGGGACCGTGTCGTCTCATCTTGAACACATGGGTACGGCGCCTATTGGCCCTGCGGTGGCAAGTTACAAAGCCTTACCGGATGGCTTTGATGTCTCGGCTGGCTTCCCTGTCAGTGACAAGTTCAAGTCAAACAAAACTGTCAAGCGAATGGATGTCGGAGGATGCGAAGTTGCCCACACCACGCACATTGGCTCATACGACAAATTATCTGCTGCCTACGAGGCCATCCGAGAAGGAGCCCACATCAAAGGCAAGCACTTATCTGAAGAATTACCAATGTGGGAAGAGTACTGGAGCGATCCGAGCACGGCTACCGACAAGACACAAACTGAAATTTATTGGCCTGTAGAACCCGAATAAGAAACGGGCAAAATTATTCGCCGATGAGTTCCTTGCGCAATTCGCGCTTCAGGAACTTTCCACTGGCATTGCGAGGAATTGGTTCTGTGCGAAACCAAATTTTCGACGGAATCTTGTGCTTTGCAAGCGAAACAGCGAGGAACTCACGCAACACGTTTTCATCAAGCGTTGCGCCAGGACGCAGAACGAGTACGGCTGCGACTTCTTCTCCGAGGCGCTCATCAGGAACTCCGAAAACGGCAGCTTCAGCAATTGTTTCGTGGTTATAGATCGCGGTTTCTACTTCACTGCAATACACGTTCTCGCCACCGCGAATCACCATGTCCTTCGCGCGGTCGACGATGTACACAAATCCGTCCTTGTCGATGCGTGCGATATCGCCAGTGTTCAGCCATCCGTCCTGAATGGTCTCGGCGTTGGCTTCGGGCCGGTTGAGGTAACCCTTGATGACGATTGCCCCACGCACACACAGCACACCGATGGTGTTTTCGCCTGCTGGCAGGTCATTGCCTTCTTCGTCGACAAGCTTTCCTTCGAGAGTTGGAACGAGCGGTCCACATGATTCTGGTTTGGCAACAAACCAACGAGCGGAGTTGGCAGTGATGATTCCACATGTTTCTGTCATGCCATAACCGGTGGATGGCTGACCGCCTTCGAGTGCATCTGCAATCTTGTGCACGAGGTCTGGCTGCAGAGCAGCACCGCCACCACCCATTCCCTGAAGAGATGCGGTGTTGCGCGAGGCCCAGTCGGGATGCAACAACAACTCGCGACTCATGGTCGGCACGCCCGAGAACGTTGTCACTTGTTCACGTTCGATCAATTCGAGCGCGCGAGCCGGATCCCATTTGTACATCAACACGAGTTTTGCTCCGGTGATAGTTGCCGGATGCATGATGCAGTTGCACGCGGTGACGTGAAACAGGGGTGTTGGTGCCATGAAAGCCGACGCGTACGCCACAGGTGCCGCAGTAGGTGCTTCGGCATCGCCCGCAGCGATTGCCTTTTGTTCTGCCATTGCAGTTGCAGTTGTCATTGCCACCATGTTGAAGATGTTCGCCACGGATCCGCGATGTGTCAACTGTGCGCCCTTCGGAAAACCAGTGGTTCCTGATGTGTAGAAAATTGTTGCGTCGTCGTCGGTGTCAAAGACCGCATCAGGAAGTGTGCCTGGGTCGGCTTGCTTCATGACATCGACCCAACGGGCACTGCCCGCGGGCAAGTCGCGATCGCTGCGGACAGCAATGACGTGGATCGGATTTGTGTAGGTCAGTTGTGCAAACCGTTCGAGACGTTCATCATCCGCAATCAGAACTTTCGGCGCACTGTCATTCATTGCGTATTCCATCTCGGGCGCGGTCCACCATGCATTCATGCCAACAACTGCGGCACCAATCGACACCGTTGCCCAGTACCCGACAACCCATTCCGGATAGTTGCGCATCGCGAGTGCAACACGATCGCCAGGTCCGACACCTTGTGACACGAGATAATGAGCAAGCACTCGAACTTGTGCATGAACCTCTGCGTAGGTGTAGCGCTCGTCCTCGTAGACGAGATAGTCCTTGTCGCCGTGAGCGGCGGAGCCTTCCCACAACTGCCGCATGTTTGCGGGTGCTGCAGCAAAGGTCTTGATGTCGACACCGCGGACATTGGTGCGCACAGTGGCCAAAGGCGAACCAGGAGCATCAAGTTCGGCACGGGCTTCGAGATAATGGTGAATCATGTCTTCATCCTTATATATGAGTGCCCACGGTCACATAGTTCAACCGCCACCCCGTAGGGTTATTTGGTGAGCAACTACGAAGAAATCGATGCCGGTGAGACCATTTGGCGCTTCGACCGTTCCTTTCTCACCTCGAACTGGACCTGTATCTGGGGCAAAGGCTGCAAGGGCATCAACGCAACGGCCGACGAAACTCTCGGTCACGGGTGCTGCTCGCTTGGCGCCGAGCTCGACGGCATCGATGAAGCTCGCGACTTATCAGCCGCCGCAGCCACCATTCCCCCGCACTTGTTTCAGTTTCATGCCGAGGCAGCTAACGGTGGCGTGTTCAGCGACGACAAGTACACCGCGACCCGCGTGATCGACGGCGCGTGCATCTTCCACAACCGCACCGGGTTTGCAGGTGGCGAAGGATGTGCCTTGCATCTTGCATCTGACCACTTTGATGAATCCCCCACCGAATGGAAGCCATCGGTGTGCTGGCAGTTGCCAGTCAAGGTGGATTGGGAAATGCGCGATGACAATGTGGAAGTTGCCACTGTTCGCGGCTGGACACGTGCCGACTGGGGCGATCATGGCACCACGATGGAATGGTGCTGCACCGAAGGTGCCGATGCCTACGTTGGCGAGA
>JBEAXB010000095.1:0-4974 GCA_041160045.1 Actinomycetota bacterium | reverse complement strand
AATGGGAGAGCTGTCCGAGATGGAAGGCATGCTCAATCAGGCAAACAATCCGGCGCAGTTGGCCGAAGTCGACATCGACAAGGTGCGCGAACTGCTCGGCGATGATGCGGCCAAGTCATTAGACCGCCTTGCGGAAATGACGAAAATGCTCGAGGATGCGGGCCTTATTAATCGCAAAGACGGCCAACTCGAACTCACACCTCGGGCCCTGCGAGCCATCGGCAACAATGCTCTGCGCAAACTCTTCAACAAATTGTCGAAGGATCAATTCGGTCAACATCGCATCTCAAACGACGGCAGCGGACACGAACGCACGTATGACTCAAAGCCTTACGAATTCGGTGATCCGTTCCGTCTCGACCTGCAACGCACCATCCGAAATGCCATCTCGCGTGGCGGAAGTGGTACGCCGGTGCGCCTGTCTCCCGAAGATTTCGAGATTGAACGCACCGAGCACAACACCCGCTCATCAACAGTGCTGTTGCTCGACTTGTCGTTTTCCATGGTGCAAGGCGGCAGATTCGTGCCAGCCAAGAAGGTCGCAATGGCCCTGCATTCATTGATCAGCTCGCAGTTCCCGCGCGATTTCCTGTCGATCATCGGCTTTAGCAGTATTGCCTATCCGTTGAGGCCAGACGAGCTGCCAGCAGTGAGTTGGGACCTTGATTACGGCACAAATATGCATCATGCGTTTGCGCTCGCGCGCAAGCAGTTAGCCCGACAAACCGGCACAAAACAGATCATCATGGTCACAGATGGCGAGCCCACATCGTTCATTACCGAGTACGGCCAGCCCGAATTCAACTATCCACCGACGTATGAATGCATCGAGGCAACGATGCGCGAAGTGGTGCGTTGCACAAAGGACAACATCACCATTAACTCCTTTGTTCTCGATGCAAATGCCTCACTACGACGCTTTATCGAGCAGATTTCACAGGTCAACCACGGGCGGGCCTTTTTCACGACTCCTGAGAATCTGGGTGACTACGTCCTTGTCGATTTCCTCGAAAATCGACGCCGGGCCACCCACGTTCGATAAAGAATTCTCACCCATTCTCGGTACTTTTGTCTAAAAGTTTCTGACTCTTACCGACGGGGAATCCATGTCGCATTTGCATTATCTGTCAAAATTTGTCACAATGACATCGCTGTAATTACAAGGCGCACGTCGAGATCCCTCAAGGACTCATGCGTGTTCCCCGCTGGGAGGCAATACGCATGCACGGAGATTCCGATTCATATAGCCAAGAACGTGGCTGGCAAGACCAGGCCAACTGCTTGGGCGTCGACCCCGATCTGTTTTTCCCTGAGCGTGGTGCAAGCACCCGCGAAGCAAAAGAAGTCTGCAAAGGCTGCGTCGTTCGCGAAGATTGTCTCGAATACGCATTAGCCAATGGCGAAAAGTTCGGTATCTGGGGCGGCTTGTCAGAGCGCGAGCGTCGTCGCTTGCGTCGTCAGCGCGCCCAAGACGGACGCCGCGTCATTGTCAACGGCTGAGTCGTTGCTAGCGATTCGCTAGTTGCCACTCAATTGTTTTTTCCACCGCGAGATCAAGTTGCTCCCACCGGGTCCGCGGAATCACTGCCAGTACTGATGCCGGAATAAGTCCGACTAGTTCTGCATGATCAATCGATGCATGTGTCGCTACTGAGTCGTATGCATCCATTGGGCCAGCAAAATCAGGCCTAATCAAGTTCATGCTCACTTGTGTGAACTTGCCCACTTGTAATCCGAGTGTTCGCACATGATCTGTACGCACGAGAGATGCGATTCGTTTTGCTTCTGCGAGTTCGGTGTTCGCAAGCCACACGTTGTACGCAATCAATGGCTCTCGCACCCCAACGCACATTGCCCCCGCAGTTGTGTGCGGTGCATTGTCGCCAACATCGGGAACAAGGTCACGCCATGCATGGCGACGAATATCTGGCAATGTTTGTTCTGGCCCGTACAGAAAACTCGGAACACGAAGTTCTGTCCATGCCCATTGGGCAAATTCGTTGCGTGCATGTAGAGCATCGGCGATGGTGGAACCAACGAGAGGCACGAAAGGGACAACGTCCACGACACCAAAACGAGGGTGCACACCGACGTGTTGTGCCATCGACAATGTGTCCACGGCATGTGCTGCAAGAACGCGTGGCGCTTCGGTGCCAATCATGGTGAACACACTGCGGTGATGATCTGGGTCGCTGTGCAGATCGAGAAGGTCTGATTTCACTGCCGCGACCATGTCGGCAAGAACAATGGAGTTTTGTCCCTCGCTGATATTGACGACAGTTTCCAACACGACTTGTTCTTATCAACTGCTCGGATGGTTCTGCTACCTCGGTGCTAAGGTCGCGTTATGGGTACACCTGAACTGATCATGGTCGCAATCGTTATTTTGGTTCTCTTCGGAGGATCCCAGTTGCCCAAACTCGCCAAGAACCTTGGTTCAGCTCAACGCGAGCTGAAAAAGGCGATGGACGAAGGCAAGTCCGACGAAGGCTCAGCCGACTCAAAGTAGAGCGGCCGATGTGAATCGGTTGGCGACTAAGCGGGGATACCGCGACGGCGCTTCGAGATACGGCGACGCTCACGCTCGCTGCATCCACCCCATACACCGTGTTCGATGCGCTGCTCGAGCGCGTATTCGAGGCAGGTATTTGCGACAGGGCATCCCTTGCAAATCACTCGTGCTCGATCAACACCCACTCCGTCTGACGGAAAAAAGGTGGCTGGTGGATAGTTGCGGCAGTTGCCTTGCGCCATCCACGCAGTTGGTGAGTCGTCAAACGGAACAGGCTTGCTTGTTTCGCTTGTGACTTGAAGTTTGAGATTCATGGCTCTCCTCGCCGCGTTGCCGGGGTGGCAATGCTCTTGGTCGGTGTCTGTATGACGCCGAGTCATGGCGGAAAGTTCCCGCAACAACAGTCAAGCACGGGGAAATGGGCAGATGCCGTCGGTTGGGTAAAGGTTCGGTAAAAATCCTGCTTATCCACAGGCAATCAGTATGAAAATCAGGGATATTTGCCCGAAACTCAGCCTGAACTGTCGTCTATACGCGCCGATAGGCTTCAGCCAGTTCGTTACCAAAATTTGAGTTGATATGCGTCACAACGCACTATCCGGAGGCACCATGACCGACATCCAGATTCCCCAAGCCCCAAAGGCTCATGCCCGCATTGTGTTCCTAGGCGCCGTCTCCCCTCATTGGGAGGTCTATGGCGAGTGGGGAGACCAAACAGTGCTCGACGAGTTCCGCTCGCGCGTTCTGGCGCGTCTCGTGCTGCTTCCCCGCGATGATCCGCAGTTCCGCCGCAACATGGCCCGTATCGTTCGTGATGCCGAGCGTGAGCTCATTTCCATCGAATGGGACATGGGCGATCCGAACTACGAGTTCTGATCTCTGCGAGTAACGCAGATGCCACGAATGAGTGAATTCGCGGCAAACAACAGTGTCCAATGCCAAGCAGGGCATCGGGCTGCTCGTTACCCTTTGAACCCATGAGTCGCTGGTTTGGAAATCGTGAGCTGAGTTGGCTTGATTTCAACGAACGGGTGCTGTCATTAGCGCGTGAAACTTCCGTGCCTCTTCTTGAGCGACTCAAGTTTTGTGCCATTTTTGGTTCCAATCTCGATGAATTTTTCCAGGTCCGAGTTGCTGCGCTGAAGGGTCAAGTTGCTGGTGACGTTGTCGCGACTGGCGCTGATGGTTTGTCCCCGAAGCGACAATTGATCGAAATAGCTAAACGAGTTGATTCGTTGACTACCGAGGTCGAGCGGATTCTGATGGAGGACCTTCTTCCTCAACTGACCGAACAAGGGGTGCGGGTGTGCCGTTGGTTCGACCTGACAGAGTCCGAGCGGGAACAGATGAATTCGTTCTTCGATCGACAGTTGTTTCCGGTACTCACGCCCTTGGCCGTTGACCCGTCACACCCATTTCCCTACATCTCAAACCTTGCATTGAGTATCGGAATTCTTGTGCGTGATCCGCGCAACGGCGAACAGCGATTTGCCCGGGTGAAAGTGCCGACATTCCTGAAGAGATTCCAGATGGTGAGTGAAGGTCGCTACGTTCCGGTGGAAGACGTGATTGCAGCCAATATTTCTGCGCTCTTCATCGGCATGGACATTGTCCACGCAAGCACATTCCGCGTCACCCGAAACGCCGACCTCACGCTTGAGGACGAGGATGCAGATGATTTGTTGGCAGCAGTGGAAATGGAATTGCGTCGCCGTCGATTCGGCCGTGCTGTGCGCTTGGAAGTCGACAAACACATCGACTCTGATGTCTTGGAGACACTTCTCGAAGAACTAGATCTTGAACACGCCGATGTCACGTTCAACTCGGCACCACTGGCGTTATCGGCTCTGTGGGAACTTCATGCCCTCGATATGCCTGAGTTGAAGGACACGCCGTGGTCATCGGTGACCGCCGGACGTCTTCTTGCTGCCGACGGAAATGACAAGTCGATTTTCAGCGTGTTGCGTCCCTATGAATCGTTCTCCTCATCGACGGAAGAGTTCATCGAACAAGCAGCGAACGACCCGCGGGTACAGGGAATCAAGATCACCCTGTATCGCACCTCCGGTGACTCACCCATTGCCCGCAGCCTCATCAAGGCTGCCGAGAACGGCAAACAGGTGGCAGCGCTGATTGAACTCACTGCGCGCTTCGATGAAGCCACGAATGTGACATGGGCAAAGGAACTTGAACGTGCCGGCGTCCACGTGGTGTACGGAGTTGTGGGGTTGAAAACGCATTGCAAGTGTGTGCTGGTGGTGCGTCAGGAAGAAACCGGTTTGCGTCGCTATGTGCACGTGGGAACCGGAAACTACAACTCGAAAACAGCACGCATTTACGAAGACATCGGGTTGTTCACCTGTAACGAAGAAATCGGAAATGATGTTTCGCATCTGTTCAATTCGCTGACCGGTTTCAGCGGAGATCGTGATTATGCGCGACTCATTGTCGCCCCGCGATAT
>JBEAXB010000009.1:0-9500 GCA_041160045.1 Actinomycetota bacterium | reverse complement strand
ACGCCGCCGACCCCGTCGACGGCTGCAAGCTCTTCTGCTGATGCCTGAGCAATCGCATCCAGCGTTCCGAAATGCGCAGCAAGTGATTCGCTTGCTGCAGGACCAAGATGTTTGATGCCAAGTGCAGTGAGAAGTTTGGGCAGCGGTTTCGAACGCGATGCTTGGATCGATGCGACAAGATTTTGTGCACTGAGTTCGGCAAAACCTTCAAGTGTGAGCAACTGTTCGACGGTCAGTGAATACAGATCGCCAACATCGGTGACAAGTCCGGCATCGGACAATGCAAAAACCGTGCGCTCACCGAGTCCTTCGATATCCATTCCGCCACGCGATGCAAAATAAATGATTCGTTGATCACGTTGGAAGGGACACCCCGGCTCCACGCAGCGGGTGTCGGCGACGTCGTCGAGTTTGACGAGGGTGGATTTGAGTGGGCACGGGCATTGGGTGGGAAATTGCCATGGTTGCGAGCCTGCGGGGCGTTTGGAAAGGACTGGGCCGACAACTTCGGGGATGACATCGCCCGCTTTGCGCACGACAACGGTGTCGCCAGGGCGCACATCCTTTGCAGCAACCTGATCGCGGTTGTGAAGGGTGGCCATGCCAACAGTGGAACCGCCAACGAAGACAGGCTGCAGCACCGCAAACGGTGTGGTGCGACCCGTGCGGCCGACCGACACCTTGATATCGAGTAGCAACGTGTGCTTTTCCTCTGGTGGGAACTTGAATGCAATCGCCCACCGTGGTGCACGCGAAGTGAAACCAAGTTGATCGCGTTGGGCAAGATCATCCACCTTGATGACAACGCCATCGATCTCGTATCCGAGTTCGTGGCGGCGCTCCTGCCACGAGTGGCAAAACTGCAACACCTCTTCAATGGAGTTCACGATGCGAATTTCGGGGTTGACAGGAAAACCAAGTTCGCGCAGAAAATCAAGTGTGGCGTGATGACTTGTGAACTCGGGACCACCGACAACTTCACCCAATTGATACGACCACATCGACATCTCACGCTTGGCCGTGATGCGCGAATCCTTTTGGCGCAGACTGCCGGCACCTGCGTTGCGCGGGTTGACGGGAACTGCGAGTGGTGCTCGACCATTGCTGATGCGTTCGATGTTTTCGGCTTCACGCTCGGCTTTTAATTTTTCAAAAGCTGCAATCGACATGTAGATCTCGCCACGAATCTCGACAACGTCGGGTGCCTTCGTGAGCGATGTGGGCAGCGACGAGATGGTGGCCACATTTGCGGTGACGTCCTCGCCCACTTTGCCGTCGCCGCGAGTTGCCGCCTGTACCAGCACGCCATTTTCGTAGCGGATACTGATGGCGAGGCCATCAATCTTCAACTCGCAGACAAACCGAACAGTTTCTTCGCCAAGACCCTTTGCGACACGCTCGCCCCATGCACGCAATTCCTGTTCGTCCATTGCATTGTCGAGGCTTGTCATCGGAACGCGGTGCACCACCGGGTCGAATGTGGTGACGGCAGCAGCACCGACTGCATCGCTCTCGGAATCAGGGACTGCGAACTCGGGATGATCGGTCTCGAGTTGTCGCAATTCGCGAACCAATTGGTCGAATTCGGCATCACTGATTTCGGGTTCGTCGAGAGCGTGGTATCGCTCATTGTGGAAACGCACGAGCGTGCGCAGCTCTTCAATTCGTTTACGAGGAGAAGGAGTGCGCGCCATCACCTACAAACTACTCGCGGGGCGTGCAACCACCCTTGTTGTCAGACGAGAGTAAGAAGAGATGCAGTGGATTGCTTGCCGACCCGCGTGGCCAGTTCACGAACATGTGAAAAGACCCGTTCGGCCACCGCATCGGTGTGCGTGCCAAGCCCGCATGCCGGGGTGACATAACTCATCCGACGAATGAGAAGCGGATCAACACCCGCCTTGACGAGGGAGCACATCACGCTGACGAGCGACTTCCATGGACGCTCGACACTGATAGCAATCGGGCCATCCGTGCGTACGGCGCCCCACGCGATACGACCACCGTGAGCAAGATGATCAGAGATGCGACTCGCTGCTGCCAGCATCTCGCCCATCTCGTCGTCATTCGTCGGCGATGGCATCGGTACGGAAAGAACATTTGCACCGGTTGAGAGAAGTGCAGCCCAATTTGTATGGGCACAACAATGCAAACCGTTGACATTGGTTGACGCGATTACTGCGAGTGCTCCGGAAACAAGGTCGATGACTTCTTCATTGCCGAGGTAAAAACCAGGCTCGAATGCTTCGGCAAGGTTGGGTTCATCCAACATGATGATCTGGCGAATGTTGCCGCATGCCTTCGCCACTTCAGCTTCAAGTGCCGACACATGAGCACGCACGGCTTGCAATGCGAGAGGAAATGCAATGCTTGGCTCGAGCCCGATACGCACGAGTGCAACACCCAAGGTGACGGGGCCCACAAATTGCCACTTCACGGTGTCTGTGCCGTTGTTGCGTTCATTGAATGTTTCGAGAAACGCAGAGAACGCACCGTATGCATCGGACGATAAATCAGTGGTAATGAATTGATCGACGTCGAGTGTTGCAACGTCGACACTGATGCCTCCGTATTGACCAACAGAGACACCTTCGATACCAACGAGCGCCTGGGCAATCATTCCTTCAGCCGGCGAACGGCGAGGCAGCGATGGAATGGTGGGAATGTCTGTCGAACTCCACACAAAATCGAGCGCGTCTGACACATTGCGGTGAGGCAAACTGCCGATTCCGAAAGTGGCACCAGGTCGGCGTGTGAGTGTTGTCTGTGTTGTCACGGCCGATCCTTCCTGCGATGCCCGAAAATGGCTATATCCATTGGTATCAGCACCCAACACCCACAAACGAACTGGGGAATTCTGCATTTGTACCTGATAGCGGGCAGGCTAGAGAGATGTCATTGCCCACTGCGCTCTCGCCCCAACGGGTCATCGTTGGTTGCGCCATTGCAGCGTGGGTCGTCTTGGCCGTTGCCGCTCCGTGGCATGCGGCCGGAGACGGCCGTCACACAGCGATCTCTGTGACACTTGCCGTGTGGGGATGGGCGTTGTGGACCTCCATCGCGATTGCCCTTCTCGTTCCGTCACCACTGTCGGTTACGGCAATCCGATCTGTCACTCCCCTTGCAGTCATTTGTTCGCTTGTTGCAGTGTCGCCTGTTGCAATCTTTGCGTCCGTTCTCATGCTTCTCGTGAGCCTGTCACCGTTGTTCGTCGACATCATGGTGCAAGGTGGCGCATATGGAGACGAGACACGCTTTGCGTTACGAACACCGATGCCCTATTTGGCGCCCGCATTCATTGCATGGGCAGCACTCGTCGGCTCGCTTGTCGGCGGCAGCATGCTGGTTGCTGCACAAATGTTCTGGGTAGGAATACCGCTTGTTGTCCTTGGCATTGTGGTGGTCCGCTTTGTTCCACGACGCTTGCATCGCTTGTCGCGTCGTTGGCTCGTGATTGTGCCTGCAGGAATCGTGGTGCACGATCACCTAGTTCTTGCCGAGACATTGATGGCACCAAAAGCAAACGTTGTTTCATCACGCGTGGTTGACGGACCAACCGACAGCGCAGACCTCACTGGTGGTGTTCTCGGAACGCGGGTGGCAGTGGAACTAAAGGAAGCAGACAAGATCATTCTGTCTGCAATCACCGCCAAGACATTGAAGACAACCGAAGCACTTCACGTGAAGACTTTTGCCATTGCACCACGCAGAGCGCGCGCGGCTTTGGCTGCAATTATTCGGTGACGATTCCGCCGCCGAGCACAACCGTGTCGGTCGCGTCGTAGAACACAACTGTCTGACCCGGCGAGATGCGACGCGTGGGGCGCGACCAGTTGATGACAAGGCCATTTTCAGTCAATTCAATGCGTCCGGCCGAACGCTCACCATGTGCGCTGCCCTGTACCAATACTTCTTGCGATGCAATGACATCGGTGTCGGTGCCGTACGGCCACGACAACGTGCCGACCGACGTCTGTGAGATAAACAATTCGGATTCATCTCCCACAACAACGCGACGTGCCGGAACATCGACTGCAACGACATAGCGCTTGTCGCCGCCGCCGAGACCAAGACCGCGGCGCTGACCAAGTGTTACCAATTCGACTGCCGGAACTTCGCCCACGGTGCTGCCGGTGCCATCGACAACTGTTGCTACGTTGAACGTGAGCCGTGGTTCGAGAAAGCCGGCGCGACCAATGGTGGTGCCGATGAAGCACACGTCTTGGCTGTCTGGCTTTGCCGCTGTACGCAAACCACCAGTTGTGGCGAGTTCGCGCACATCGGACTTTTGCATGTGACCGACCGGGAACAACACGTACGACAGATCTTCGGCGGACAACATGTGCACGACGTAGCTCTGGTCTTTTGCTGCATCTGCACCACGTGCCAGGCGCAACACGCCATCAACATCGACAACACGTGCGTGATGCCCTGTGGCAACTGCCTCGAAACCAAGTGCGCGACCCCGCTCGATCAGTTTGTCGAACTTGAGATGACGATTGCATTCGATGCATGGGTTCGGCGTCGTGCCAGCAACGTGCGACGCGACGTACGGCTCGACGACATGTTCGTTGAATTCCTCGGAGAAGTTGAAAACCAGATGATCGATTCCGACCTGTTGGGCAACGCGTCGTGCATCGTCAACATCGGAAACCGAACAGCAACCAGTGTCGCTTTCGCCGCCCCACAAACGCATGGTGACACCGACGACGTCGTGACCTTGATCGCGCAGCACCAAGGCTGCAGCGGATGAATCAACTCCGCCAGACATTGCGAGAAGAACCTTCATGATGCAGTCACTTTCGCGCCGAGTTTTGCCGCCGCAGCAACTGTTGCTTCGATGGCAACGTTGATGTCGTGTTCAGTGGTGGTGTGGCCGAGGCTGAAACGCAGGGATCCCTTGATGCGCTCACGCGATACGCCCATCGCCGCCAACACGTGCGATGGTTCCATTGCCCCGCTCGCACACGCCGAAGCAGCCGAAACGCACACATTGGATTGGTCGAGCAGATACAACAACGATTCGCTCTCGAGATTCTCGAGGCAGATGTGAGCAGTGCCTGCAACACCGGTGCCTGGCATCAGCGTTGCCGTTGCACATTCGACCCGGCTTGTGATGCCGGCAATCAACTGATCGCGCAATGCTCCAAGTCGCGCCACTTCACTTGAACGATGCAGGTCTGTTAGTTCGAGTGCAATTGCAGTTCCGACAATGCCGGCCACGTTGTGCGTGCCGCTGCGCCGATCTCGTTCCTGACCGCCACCAAGAATGAGCGGTTCGAGCGTGGTTCCTTCGCGGATCACCATGATGCCCATTCCCTTTGGTCCGCCAAACTTGTGCGCAGACAACGTGAGCACATCAACGTGCGACCACACATCGCGCAAATCAAGCCAACACGCCGCCTGCACTGCATCGGTATGCAAAATGGCGTTGGGTGCCTGGCGACGAACTGCATGCGAGATGCGTTCCAAATCTGAAATCGCACCGGTCTCATTGTTGACCGCCATGACGGATACAACCGCGACGTTGTCTGTGTTGCTCAACAATGCACGCAATGCATCGGGGTCTACCGAACCATTTGTTGTCACCGGCACGACAACACCACCCACATGTTCAACACAATGCAGCACTGCATGATGCTCGGTGGCGCCGCATACTGCACGACCACCAGTGCGACGGGTGGCGCCGAGGATCGCTGAGTTGGCGCCTTCGGTGCCGCCGCTCGTAAAAATCACTTCGCCAGGACGGCAACCAATCGCTGCAGCAACAACATCACGACATTCGTCGATGACGCGCCTCGCTTCACGGGCAAAGCGGTGCGAACCAGACGGATTGGCATACATCACATCACCAAACGGCTGCATGGCCTCGTAGGCCTGTGCGCGCAAAGGCGACGTGGCGGCATGGTCGAGATACACGTACTCCGTTGTCGATGTGGTGATCTCAGCCATCTGTTCAGGCTACCGATGCACCGATACGAGCAGAGTCGTGGTGGACTATCAACATGGAAGATGCACCCACCAACCCCTTTGGCATGGCGGGCTACAGCGCAAGCACCTACGGCGACTCCTTCGCAGATGTCTACGACGAGTGGTATGCAGACTTGGACGACGCTGATTTTGTTGATGGTCTGGCGGCCGCGTTACCCCAAACGCCAACCCGTATTTTGGAACTCGGAGTGGGCACCGGACGCCTGATTGCCCAACTACTTGCACTGCGCCCTCACGTGACCGACACGATTATTGGTGTCGACTCATCGACTCCCATGCTCGAAGCAGCCCGCACCCGCGAGTTTCCCCCTCATGTCTCTTTGCAGCAGGGCGATTTCTCCTCGACATTGCCCGAGGGTCAGTTCGACCTCATCTTTGTGGGGTACAACACCTTGTTTAACCTGCCCGATGAAAACGCCATGCGGTCCTGCTTCACCTTGGTGGCGAATCATCTTGCGCCCGAGGGCACCTTTGCCATCGATGTGGTCTCACCGCTGGCCGATCAGCCAGGAGACCATGTCTCGGTGCGCACCATGGCCACGAACGAGGTGGTCCTCGCCATCTCCACCCACGATGCGGGTGCCCAGCGCATCACTGGCCAGTTCGTCCAGTTCTCAGAGGGCGCGACTGCCCGACTGCGCCCCTGGTCGGTCCGATACTTCACTCCGGCCCAACTCGATGCCCTCGCCACCGAGGCCGGACTTGCCCTTGTCACCCGTCATGCAGACGGAATTGGGACTGCGTACACCCCGGATTCGTTTCGCCACGTGAGCCGCTATTCACGGGCAATCTGACCGCGCGAGTACGTTCTCATCCGCCTTTTATGGGCATTTCGCGCCTATCCTGAAGCCACAGTGAGTCAACTTCGCCTCAATCTTCTGACCGGCCGATGGGTCACGGTCGTGCCTAGCCGGGCCAATCGCACGAGCGACTTTGCCCCGCGCGCCCAGCAGGTAGAAAACGACCCCGATCGTGAATGCCCCTTCTGCCCCGGCAGTTCATACGCAGACACCCCTCTTCTCGAGAACAAAGATGCACAAGGCAACTGGCAAATGCGCGTGGTGCCCAACCGCTACCCCGCATTCGAAGGTGACGAGTCACTCGCAGTTCGCAACCTTGGCCCCGTCCACGTCATGGCCGAAGCAAGCGGAACACACGAAGTGTTCGTCTTTTCGCCAGAGCACACCCAACGCCTCGACATGTTCCCCGATGCAGTGATTGCCGAACTCATGGCAGCGCTCAAGAGTCGTTTTGTTGCTCATGCAAACACGCCGAACATTCGCTACACGCAAGCAATCGTGAATCATGGTCGCGAAGCTGGCGCATCACTTGCCCACCCGCACGGTCAATTGCTCGGATTGCCATTTGTTCCCGGCGAAATTCTCGAAGAAGAACGCGCATTCGAGCGCTTCAAGGGTGGTTGCATCGTGTGCACCACAATCGAAGCCGAATCACAGAGCGAACGCCTTGTTCTTGAAAACGAATACGCAATGGTTGTGTGCCCGTTTTGGAGCTCAAGCCCGTACGAACTCTTGATCATGCCGAAAGAGCACAATCAGCACCTCACCGATGGAAGCGACGAAGCGCTCACCGGTGTCGGCATAGCGATTCGCGATGCCCTTTCTCATCTCGTCGCGTCACTCGGTGACATTGCCTTCAACCTTGTCTTCCACACTGCTCCGTCGCACCATGCAGGCATGTACCACTGGCACGTGCACTTGTTTCCAAAACTCACCACCACCGCAGGTTTCGAACGCGGTACCGGCGTGATGATTAACATCATCTCGCCTGAGCAAGCAGCCGACACGCTGCGCCACGCTGCCGTCCAGGCCTAAGCGCCCTACGAAGGTCGCGGTGCGGACCATCCGCGCATCTTCGACACAACGCGAAGACTGAACGCGAGCACAATGCCCACAATCGCAACCGGTGCTGGCGATAGTTCCATTGCATTTCCTGCAACCACCACGCCGGCACCAACGATCGCTGCCGTTGCGTAGATTTCGCGGTGCAGCACCATTGGAATCTCGCGCACCAACACATCGCGCAGCACGCCTCCACCAACTGCAGTCAACATACCGACACCAATTGATGCAATTTCATTGAGCCCCATGTCGAGCGACTTCTGTGCGCCAGCCACCGCAAACAAACCAAGGCCTGCAGCATCAAGGAAAAACAACGGCTTTTCCAATCGCGACACTGTCGGATGCACATAGAACACGAACACACCGCACACGATCGGCACAATCAAGTACCGACTATCGGTGAATGTCGCAGGTGGAGCTACGCCAAGCAACAGATCACGAATGACTCCCCCGCCCAACGCCGATGTAATTGCAAGAACCAGTACACCAAAAATGTCGAGCTTCTTCTCCACCCCAACGATTCCACCGGACAACGCAAAAACCGCAATACCGAAAAGGTCGAGAACTAGAAGAAGTGTGGGAGTACTCACAGCCACAGTCTGTCAGAGCACGTGCAGTACTAAACGAATACGCGAATCAGTGCCGTGGTGCCAACACCCGCAAGAATGACCACTGCAAATGGCAACTTGCGCCATGTAGCCAACACCGCCACCGCTAAGCCTGCAGCCCGCGCATCAATCGCATAACTCTGCCCGGTCGTAAAAGTGTCTTTCGCAATCAACCCAGCAAGCAACGCGGCTGGAATCAGCAACAAACACCTCTGCAATGCCAATGGCATCTCACGCTGACCAATCACCACCGCACCGAGCAACTTGAGCCCATAGGCACACGCTGCAAGCAGAAAGATAAAGGTCCACGACATCAGAGAGTCCGGTTTTCGTACATCTGGGGCCTCGGACGACAACAAGCGACAGACATCATTTCGTTTGCTCCTCCGGCGACAGACCAAACAACATGCCGAGTGCTGAAACAAGTATCGGCAGACCAATCGGCATGAACGGGGCGAGAGCAACGGCGGCGATAGCACCAACGAGGGCTGCTTTCTTACCGTTCTTCGTGCGCAGGTGCGGAGCGAGCATGGCGGTGAACATCACGGGGAATGCAGCGTCGAGCCCGAAATCACTGGGGTTGATGCTGGAGCCAACAAGAGCACCGATCAGTGTTCCGATGTTCCAGCTTGCATACAAAATGACGCCGGAAATCCAGAATGCGGTGCGGCGGGTTGCTGGGTCTGTCTCGGCGGAGACAAGAGCGGTTGTTTCATCAATCACCCATTGCGCGCCGAGAAGACGCGATGGAAGTTTTCCGTTCTTGAGCACAGGCGACATGGCGAGGCCATAGACAGCGTTGCGGCCGGAAAGAAGCACTGCTCCCCCGAATGCGCTTGCCATGGTGCCGCCTGATGCAATCACGCTGACTGCAGACATTTGTGATGCGCCGGTGAACACAAGAAGAGACATTGCGCACGCTTGGGCGACGCTTGCTCCAGCAGACACTGCGAGCACACCGAACGATGTGCCGAACACGATGAATGCAACACCAATCATGAGTGACGCCGAGACAAATCGTTTGGCATCGGGCGCGCGG
>JBEAXB010000094.1:0-4822 GCA_041160045.1 Actinomycetota bacterium | reverse complement strand
ATTCAATCAACTTGGCGTAAAGCCCGGCGACAAATTTCTCGATGCAGGTGCAGGTTTCGGCCGTCATGCTTTCGAAGCTGCCCGCAACGGCGCAACCGTATTCGCTCTTGACTATGCCGCAGACGAAGTCACCATGACCCGCGCCACGTTCGGGGCGATGATTGAAGCCAAGGAAATCCCCTCATCGGGTTTTGGTGGAGACCCGTTTGCCATTTGCCGACAATACGTTTGATCGCGTCGTTACCTCAGAAGTGCTTGAACACATTCAAAACGATGTGAGCGCAATCTCAGAACTGCACCGAGTCCTGAAGCCGGGCGGCACGCTCGGCGTCACTGTGCCCACGTGGTGGCCAGAAAAAATCAACTGGATGCTGTCAGATGAATACCACGCACCGAAAAGTGTCGGTGGTCATGTGCGCATCTATTCGGCCACCGAACTCAAAGCCAAACTTCGCTCGGCCGGTCTCGATGTCACTGGTAGCCATCACGCACATGCCTTGCACTCTCCTTATTGGTGGCTCAAGTGTGCAGTCGGGCCGCGCAACGACGACCATGCCCTCGTCAAGAAGTACCGCGAATTTCTCGAGTGGGACATCATCTCGCATCCACGTTCCATGCAGATTGCCGAACGTGCACTCAGCCCACTGATGGGAAAGAGTTTCGTTGTCTATTCCACAAAGCCAATTCGAGTGGGAGCATCTGCATGACCAACCGCGCCATGCCTCACCTCCCGGGCATCCTCACCACAGCAGATCTCGCTCGTACTGCCGACTCGATTCAGGCTCTGCAATTGCCGAACGGAATGATTCCGTGGTATCCAAACGGTCATTGTGATCCCTGGAATCATGTCGAGACCGCGATGGCTCTCAACGTCATGGGTCGCGACGACGCGGCACTCGCGGCATATACATGGCTTGCCGATATTCAGCGTGCCGATGGTTCGTGGTTCAACTACTACATGCCTGACGGCTCGATTGAAGATTCAAAACTCGACACCAACGTCACTGCCTACATTGCTGTTGGTGTGTGGACACACTGGTTGTGCACCCGCAACACTGCAGCAGTGGCCGCACTGTGGCCGATGGTACGCAATGCAATCAACTGGGTTCTCGATATGCGACGCGAAGACGGCGCAATTATCTGGGCCCGTGAGGTTGATTCGCAGCCGTGGGGTTATGCCCTGCTCACTGGTTGTTCCAGTATTCGCCACGCATTGCATTGCGGTGCTGCACTCGGCGATCTCTTGCATGATCCCCAGCCCGACTGGACCGCAGCCGCTGATGTTCTCGACGCGCTGATCGACACCGACCTCGGTGCATTCGAGCCAAAGGAACGTTGGGCAATGGATTGGTATTACCCGATTCTCACCGGAGCCATGACAAGTGCTCGGGCGAAAGCTCGTCTTGCTGAAGGTTGGGATCGATTCGTCCTCGACGATCGCGGAGTGCGGTGCGTGAACGACGAACAATGGGTCACAGCAGCTGAAACAAGCGAATGTGCAATCGCGCATTGCGCCGCCGGAGATCGCGACATCGCTCGACAATTGCTCTTGTGGACCATGCCTCATCGTCGTGAAGATGGTGCGTACTGGACCGGCATTGTCTATCCGGCCGAACCAGAAAAAACCATTGTTCGCTTCCCAGCCGATGAGTACAGCGCCTATACCGCTGCTGCCATCATCCTTGCGGCAGATGCAATCAGCGGCGGTTCCCCAGCATCAACATTGTTTACCCAGCCAATGGTGCGCAAGAATGCACACTTGAAAGCACGATCTCTCTAAACGCGACGCAAGATGCGCAAAGATCCCGTTGCGCCAATCTCAACGAATTTTTCGCTTTCAATCGCGGGAAGATAAATGTTCTCGTACGGTGGTCGTCCGCCGTCATCCGGATTCGGAAAGACATCGTGGATCGCCAGAATCCCGCCGACAGCAACATGTGGGGTCCAGAGCGTGAAGTCGAGAGTGGCCGGTTCGACACCGTGACCTCCGTCGATGAACAAAAAAGCCAATGGTGTTGTCCAGTGTCGTGCGATGGTTGGCGAATCACCGACCATCGTGACAACTGCATCTGCAAGACCTGCATCAAGAATCGTGGAACGGAAAAATGGCAACGTATCCATCCGACCAGTGCGTGAATCGACAAGCGACGTATCGTGCCATTCCCATCCGGGCTGGTTCTCTTCACTGCCGAAATGATGATCGACTGCAAAGAGCGTCGTGTGCGCTGCACGAGCCGCACCACCAAGCCACACCGTGGATCGACCGCAGTATGAACCTACTTCCACGAAAGGTGCACCAGGCACCGAGGACGCAGCACTCATCGCTGCTGTATACAGAGCATCGCCTTCGTCTTCAGGCATGAAACCTCGTGCCGCGACCGCGTGTATTCGCAGTTCCTCGGACAACAGAACACGTGTTGTTCGTGAATTTGTGAGGGCCATGTCAGGGTCATTCGGCAGAAGTGGCATGTTTCGACCCTACTATGGGGTCATGTCCTCCGCCCTTGACGACCTCGTCTCTCTCCTCGACCTCGAAGTCATCGAAGTCAATATCTTCCGTGGTATTTCTCCCGAAGAGAATCGCGTACGAGTTTTCGGTGGTCAAGTTGCCGGTCAATCACTTGTCGCTGCATCACGCACTGTCGACGAGAACTCTCGACACGTTCACTCATTGCACGCATATTTTCTTCGTCCCGGAGACCCAACTGCCCCGATCTTGTACCAGGTAGATCGTTTACGTGACGGACGCAGTTTCACCACCCGTCGCGTTGTTGCGATTCAACATGGCGAAGTGATCTTCAACCTGCAAGCGAGCTTCCATTCATTTGAACCAGGACTCGACTGGCAAATTCCAGCTCCCCACGATCTTCCTGATCCGGAAACTCTCCCCGACTTCAAGACGCGCATGGCTCCGTACAAGGAACAAATTGGCGAATGGTATGACCGTCCCCGCCCCATCGACCTTCGCTACATTGGCGATCCGAATAAGCGAGCCGGAATCGAAACGCCCGGACAACAGGTGTGGTTGCGCGCCGATGGCACATTGCCCGACGACCCTGTACTCCACGCATGTATCGCCACCTACGCAAGCGACATGACATTGCTCGACACGGCTCTGCTTCCACACGGACTTGGCTGGGGTGACAACGGAGTGCAGATGGCAAGCCTCGACCACGCAATGTGGTTTCATCGTCCGTTCCGTGCCGATGATTGGCATCTCTACGACCAGCGTGCTCTTTCTACGTCCAACTCACGTGGTCTTGCTGGCGGTTCCATCTTTACAAAGGATGGTCACCTCGCCGTCACTGTTGTTCAAGAAGGACTGATTCGGGTTCGTCCGAACGAGTAGCCATGAAACGCTCCGCCTCACTCGCAGCTGTACTCATACTGCTAGCCGGTTGCGGTGCCCAATCCGATTCTGCCGAACCGACAACGTCACAATCTCCTGAGCCGACCTCGACATCTGTGGTCAATGCAACCTCAACAACAGATTCGACGACGAGTTCAAGTACCGCACCACCGCGGACAACCACAGTGCCAACAACGACAGGTGTTGGCACTGGCGCCGTGGCGTACTCCACCAAAGTCGTCGGTCAACTTGCAGCCGTCGTCGACCTCATTCAGCGAGATAGTACCGATGCCTTCTTCTATGTTGTGTCGCGGAACGGAACAATCGAGCGTTGGCGAACAGATGGAACCCGTATCGACACTGTTCTTGATATTTCGGCGTCCACCACGGGCGAAGGTGAACGAGGACTGCTCGGTCTTGCATTTCGCCGGATTGTCAACAAATGGGAAGCCTTCATCAACTTCACGGATCTCGCCGGCAACACAATTATTTCCCGGTTCGATGTGAGCGAAGATGGAACATTTCAGATGAGCAATTCACCAACAGGGGCAACTGTTTTGAGCATCACTCAGCCGTACTCAAATCACAATGGTGGAGCAGTTGTCGTTGGCCCAGACAACATGCTCTACATCGGAATGGGCGATGGTGGCAGTGCAAATGATCCAGAACGACGGGCACTCGATGCCAGCCAACTGCTCGGAAAGATCCTGCGCATCAATCCACGAGCAACCGGGTACGACATTCCAACAAATAATCCCTACGTCGGTGTCCCAGGTGCGCGAGCCGAAATTTGGGCGATCGGTGTGCGTAACCCATGGCGATTCAACTTCGACACGTTCGGAAATATCTGGATTGCAGATGTTGGTCAGAACCAATGGGAAGAAGTCAGCATCGGCAGGGGAACAAAGAAGGTGCCCGGGGGTAGGGGCGCAAGTTTTGGCTGGAGTGCATACGAAGGGACACACCGATTCAACGAAGACGTCGCATCACCGAATTCTGTTCGCCCCGTGTTTGAATACGAACACAAGAACGGTGCCTGTTCAATCTCTGGCAGCGCAATCGGTACCAACACCATCACCCCAGGTCGTGCAGGTTGGTACTTCTTCGGCGACTATTGCTCTGGCGAAGTGACAGCACTTCTGACCGATGGCACATCAACTGTCGCCACGGAAATTGCTGCAAAGGACATGGGCAATATCACAGCTGTCCGCAGCACCTTTGAAGCGATGTATGTTCTGTCCGTCGATGGCAAGGTGCGTCAATTAATCTCAACGCGTCAATGATTCTTAGCGGCGGGCACCCATGAACATGCCGCGCAGGGCCTGGTAATTCTCGATGCAATGACCAGCACCAAGCACAACTGCTTCCAGTGGTTGCGGTGACATCTTGACAGGCACTTCTGTTTCCCGCTCGATTCGTTGGGCTAATCCCCGCAACATTCCGCCACCGCCAACGAGGTACATGCCTCGAGCA
>JBEAXB010000289.1:0-2627 GCA_041160045.1 Actinomycetota bacterium | reverse complement strand
GATATCAGCATCGTTGTGCGCTTCATTGCGCATCGCACATTGGTGGGTTCGGAATACGCCGAGCGTGTGGCCCAATGCAAAGCAGCCGAAGCAATCATTGGGCCGTTGCGACTCGCTTCGCTGCAGGCATTAGATGCAATTGAGAACGAGGTGATGCGCAACAGAGCACATCATGTGATCAGTGAGAACCAACGAGTGCGCGATTTCTCAGCTGCACTGTCGACCGGGGACTACGTTCGCGCTGGTGCCATCATGATCGATGGCCATCACAGCTTGTCCACTCGGTTTCACACCTCGACGCCACAAATGGACGAAGCGGTCCGCGAGATGAATGCGGTACCCGGTGTGTACGGGGCACGAATGACAGGCGGTGGTTTCGGTGGATGCATTGTCGCTTTGTGCACACCCACCAGCGAACTGGATGGATGGCGCGTGGCGCCAAGTGGCCCACCGACCACCGCCTAATTCATTGCGATTCGCTCTTTAGAGAGCTGCTACGTCGACTGATGCTGGGATGAGCACCTTGTCGATGACATGGATGACACCATTCGATGCCATCAGGTCTGCTGTTGTCACTGTTGCATCGTTGACCTTTGCACCATCGGTGAGAGTGATTGCAACTGTTGAACCTTCAACTGTTGCAACGTCGGTCTCGGTGAGGTCGGTTGAGAGAACTTTTGCTCCGACAACGTGATACGTGAGGATCTTGGCAAGAACGGCTTTGTTCTTTGGAAGAAGAAGCTTCTCGAGGATTCCTGCTGGCAATGCTTCGAATGCTGCATTTGTCGGTGCGAATACTGTGAATGGTCCGGCACCAGACAATGTGGTTGCAAGATCTGCTGCCACGACTGCTGCCACCAACGTGGAGAAATCGGCATTGCCCTGTGCAACTTCGACGATGTTTGAGGTGACTTCCATTGTGGTCTCTGGTGCGGCAGTTGTTTCTGCTGATGTGCTGTCGTCGGAGCCGCAGGCGGCAAGGAATAGGACTGAACAAGCTGCAAATGCAGCAACATGCTTACGCATAATTTTCTCCTGAATGAAGTAGTTGTGTCGCATTGGTGCAACACGACTAATGAAACCTTAGGAGAACCTCACTTATTCCGCTTGCGAACTGTTAGGACATATGTCATCACGTGCTCACCGCTTGAAATGTGAAAATTCTTAAGCGTGTCGGGCCCACAACTTGCCGTTCCGAGGCCACGGTGCGCGATATCAAGGTGCACTGTGAGTTGTTTTCTGTGCACTAATTCCGTGCAATCATTGGCTTTAAAGAGGTCGGCGGTGGTGTGGTGCACGGCGGAAATATGTAGGCGACATTTATCTGCATCGATGCGCAAGACATCCCCCGTTGATTCATCGGTGAATTCCATCCACCGACAATCGGTTCGCAGACCAAACTCTTGAGGGATAAGGTACGGAAGTTCATCGGGTTTTCCCTCATACACGCCGACCATCGCCGATGCTTCTCTGTCGGGATAACACTCGTGCGGGCCATTGCCGTACCAGCGCAATCGCGTGAAGCGTTCCGGAATATCGAACATCACACCGACACGGGCGATGTCTTCGAGTTCTTTCGGAATCACAATCGTGTGGCGGTACTGCACCGAACCATCGGTGCGTGGTGTGATCAGTGTTTCGCTGTCCACAAGGTCACCATCTTCGGTGTTCACACCCTGCGACATCCAACGCTCCAACGATTTTCCAAAGCCTGCCCACAGATGCGGCATCATTTTGAAACCATCGTTGTCTGTTGCCGCACGCCACAACGTGACGCGTGGTTCGATATCAATCGACTCGGTGGCAACGACAGTGTCACTCACCGCAACGCGCGCGGGTTTGGCGGTACGCAGTGCCACCTGATCCCATGACACAACATGACCGCGGCTTGCCCATGCAGTATTGCGGGCAAGCACCCAGGTAACAGACAAGAAAACTTCACGGGCGTCGTCTGGAATAGCGACAGGCAATTCGATCTTTGAAGATAACTGCGCAACAATATCTGGAACATCGAGACTTCCGCGCTTGAGTACTCGCCCATCGGCAATCAATTCCCAGCTTGCTTTGTAATTGGCGAGGTCTGTGAACCATTGCTTGTTACGAATGCGCAGGTGAGGCGCAGACTTCTTTCCGGCAAGTTCCACCGACACGGGGCGATGCAACCACAGCACTTCGCGCATCGCTGGGTGTGGCGTCATGTCGGCATGCACAAGACCATCGGCGACAAAGTTGCCATCGTTTGGTGTGTCGCCGAATTGACCACCGAATGCAAGACGCGTGCGACCATTAGGAAGGTGCTGCGTGAGCCCGTGATCCTTCCATTCCCAGATGAAACCACCCTGCAATCCCTTGGTGTTTTCGAATGCAGTCCAGTAGTCGGCAAGTGATCCGTTCGAGTTGCCCATCGCATGGCTGTATTCGCACATGATGAGAGGGCGATCTCCCTTGCCAGATTTGCCGTACTTCACGATGTCGTCGATGGTGGAATACATCGGGCAGACAATGTCGCTTGCCATGAGTCCGCCATCCACCCAGCCCGCGTGGAACACTGCACCTTCATAGTGCAATGGGCGTGACGGGTCGTATGAGCGAATCCATTGTGCTGCTGCATCATGCACCGCGCCATA
>JBEAXB010000093.1:0-6895 GCA_041160045.1 Actinomycetota bacterium | reverse complement strand
ATCATCGGATTTGCTTCTTAGTCGGAATCAGGAGTGGCACGAGGACCACGGTAGTACTGCACAGGCGCCAATCCCAAGGGCAGGAACGTGGGAGGCTCGACTGTTGTCGCCGGGGCTTGGCCGGTACGGCCTTCCCGCACATCATTCATGGCCGCAGCGATGGCATCGGTGACTGCTCGGCTCTTCGGAGCAAGCGAGAGGTAGACAACACCATGGGCAAGATTGTGTTGCGCCTCAGGCAGACCAACGCGCTCGAGAACCTGTGCCGCCGCAGTCGCAATGAGCAATGCATTCGGATCAGCCATGCCAATGTCTTCACTTGCAAAAATCATCATTCGACGAACAATGAATCTGGGGTCCTCCCCAGCGTCGATCATTCGCGCCAACCAATGGAGTGCGATGTCCACATTTCCGGCCCGCATCGATTTGATGAATGCAGAAATAATGTCGTAATGATCATCACGGCCCAAGCGTGACACGCTTGTGTCGAGTGCTGTTGTCGCTTCTTCGAGTGTGACATGACGATTCGTCGCGAGAGCGCAGGCAACTTCAAAGGCTGTCAAAGCCTGACGAGCGTCACCAGTGCATCGCAGCGCAATCAACGCGAGTGCATCTGCATCGGCTGTCACCTTCTCCACTTCTGCAGCACGCGCAAGCAGTTCTGCGATTGCATCGGAATCCACTGGCTTCAACGCAAAAACGGAAGACCGACTACGTAACGCCGGATTCACAGAAAATGCGGGATTCTCGGTGGTTGCACCGACGAGCGTGACCAGCCCGCTTTCCACTGCATGCAGCAGAGCATCTTGCTGCGTCGTTGAAAAGCGATGAATCTCATCCACAAAAACAACTGTCGCTCGGTCATCAAGAGTGAGACGCCGTTTGGCAGTTTCGATTACCTCTCGAATGTCCTTTACTCCTGCATTCACCGCAGACAGCCGTTCAAACCCTCGCTTCGTTGCCACAGCGATGAGTTCAGCCAATGTGGTTTTCCCGGTCCCGGGAGGGCCCCACAAAATCACCGACGACAAACGATCAGCTTCGATCAGGCGACGCAGTGGACCACCAGGGCCGACCAAATGATTCTGTCCGAGCACCTCATCGAGAGATGTGGGCCGCATACGCGCAGCAAGTGGTGCCCGTGCCGCAATCTTTTCCTCGGTGGAAGCACTGAACAGGTCGGGCGACTCCATGGTGATCTAGGACGATGCTGGTGGTGGCAGCAAACGAAGGCCGAGTTCGGCAAGATGCGCGGGCTCAACAGGTGTCGGTGCATTCGTCATCGGATCTGAACCACTTTGTGTTTTCGGAAACGCAATGACTTCGCGGATATTTTCTTCGCCTGCAAGAATCGCCGTTAAACGGTCGATACCAAATGCAAACCCTCCGTGCGGCGGAGCACCATATTTGAATGGCTGCAAAAAGAAGCCGAACTTCTTGTCTGCTTCTTCGTCACTGATGCCCAGTTGGTTGAAGACACGACGTTGCATTTCTGGCTCGTGAATACGAATCGAACCGGAGCCCAATTCCCAACCGTTCAACACGAGGTCATACGCGAGCGCACGAACCTTGAGTGGATCTGTGTCGAACAATTCCATGTCGTCTGGGTGTGGATGACAGAACGGATGGTGGCCCGGACGTGGACGACCAGAAATCGGGTCGATGCCGACGAACATTGGGAACTCAGTGACCCAGACATAGCGATATGGCCCCTGGTGCACCGGCGGCCGACCGATGTCGTTGCGCAATTGTCCGAGAACTTCACATGTGGTGTCCCATTCGTCTGCAACAAGGAGAAGCAGGTCCCCTTCGACTGCACCCATCGTGCTGATGAGTTCGGCACGTTCAACATCAGACAAGAACTTTGCGACCGGGGATTCAATGACTCCATCGGCGGCAATCTTCATCCACACGAGGCCTTTGGCTCCGATTTTCTTTGCCCTGTCGGTGAGAGCGTCGAGTTTGTTGCGTCCGTAAGCCGCAGCATCGGGATATGTGGCTGCGTCGACACGAATGCCCTTGATGCACGCAGCACCAGCAAATGCCTTGAACTCCGTGGAAGCAAACAAACCTGTGAGTTCGACTAATTCCATGCCAAAACGAAGATCGGGCTTGTCGATGCCGAAACGCTCCATGGCCTCGCGCCATGTGATGCGCTGGATCGGCGGTGGTTCTTCACCCACGACGGCCTTTGCAGCAGCGACCACTGCTTTGCCGATGTTTTCGAGGACATCTTCCTGCGATACGAATGACATTTCCGCATCAAGCTGCGTCGGCACGCAGATCTTCGTCGCGCAGGCAACGTGCAATCTGGTAATAACGATCGACACCAGCAACCATGAGCAACTGCTTCCACAACTGCGGTGACTGTGGCAAGGCAAAAAATGAACCCGGTTCTTTTCGTGATGGCACGAGAAACTCGCGTGCGCCTTCAGGCGTGGAAGGCATGAGCAACGGCGTTTCCACTTCAAGGAAACCGTTTGTTTCCATTTCTTTGCGGATTGCACTGTTGATCTGTGCACGCACACGCAGGTTTTTTTGCAT
The DNA here is from genome assembly GCA_041160045.1 of Actinomycetota bacterium. Lineage (GTDB taxonomy): Bacteria > Actinomycetota > Acidimicrobiia > Acidimicrobiales > Ilumatobacteraceae > UBA2093. Next base: position 4,351 of record JBEAXB010000093.1, on the reverse strand, counting down.
GCGTTCGCGGCGGATATCGAGATAACGGAACTTGAGTCGAATCATCTCATCGACATCATCGGCGCGGGCATCTACTGGAAACGGTGGTGGTTCAGCAGAGTTCAGAATCTCGACAACGCACTCCCCCAACTCGACCATGCCGGTGGACAGTGTTGTGTTCACTGTTCCGTCGGGACGCGCACGCACGACACCTGTGACACGAATGACATACTCGCTTCGGACATCGACATCGTTGTCAACGACGCACTGAATGATTCCGGAGTGATCGCGCAAGTCGACGAATGCGAGGTGCTCACCGTGTTCACGACGACGTCCCACCCAACCGCACAGAGAGACGGTGTCACCGATATTCGATGCGTTCAGATCCCCACACATATGTGTTCTCATTGCTGTCGGTTTCATGGGGTGTGCCTCCGCGGCTCTCGTGTCCCGAGGATGGACTGCAGATGATCCAGCAGTTCACCCATCGGAATGGTTTTTTGTTCAGACGTTGAAAGATTGCGCACAGAGCAGGTGGATTCTTCTGCTTCGGTTTCGCCGATGATGACAGCAACGAGCGCACCACTTCTGTTGGCGCCCTTCATTTGTGCCTTCATGCTGCGGCCGTCGAATGCGCGATCGGCAGAGAAGCCCGCAGCCCGCAAGGTATCGGTGAGCGCCAAAGCATGCATGCCATCCACCGTGTCGACAACGAAGACATCGATCTGAGGCGAACCAAAGGCAAAACATCCCTCGGCATCACAGGCGAGCAATGTCCGGTCTACTCCGAGAGCGAAACCGATACCGGGAGTTGCTGGACCACCGAGGTCTTCGACCAAACCGTCGTAACGACCGCCACCACCAACAGCATTCTGTGCTGAATCGAGCGTGGTGGAGATGAACTCAAAGGTGGTGCGTCGGTAGTAATCAAGACCACGTACCAAACGCTCGTTCACGACATAGGGAATGTTCAATGCATCGAGCCCGGCACGCACTGCTGCAAAATGAGCGGCTGCATCATCGCTCAGGTACGCACCAATCGTGGGAGCACCGGCGATTGCCGCAGCATCCTGCGGGCGCTTTGAATCAAGAACACGCAAAGGGTTGCGTTCGAGAGTGGAGAGAGCCTCGGCGCTCAATTCGTCTCGTCGTGATTCGAAATATTGGGCAAGCGCGTCGACGTACTTTCCTCTGTCTCCGGCATCACCAAGTGAGTTCACGACGAGTTGAACATTCTGCAAGCCGATTGCCTTGTAGAAATACCACCCAAGCGAAATCACTTCAGCATCGAGGTGGGCATCGTCAACACCAAGCACTTCAATGCCGACCTGGTCGAACTGACGATAACGACCGGCCTGTGGACGTTCGTAGCGAAAGTTCGGACCCGAGTACCACACCTTCCACGGCGGGACAGGGCGATGTTGCGCATAGGCACGACACACACTCGCGGTGTGCTCTGGCCGAAGGGCGATATGCCTGCCACCTTTGTCGACAAAGTCGTACATCTCTTTGGTGACCACATCGGTGGCATCACCCAAGCGTTGAAAGACCCCGAGATCTTCGAACATCGGGGGAACGATGCATTCGTATCCACCTGATTCGACCTGATCGGCAAATACCCGCACCAGCTCTCGCCAACGCCCAGCGTCGGGAGGCAAGATGTCGCGGGTCCCAGGACTTGTTTGGAATGATGGCACGACCGTTCAGGCTAGTCGGAAGCCCCACCAGGAACGATGCGATATGCGTCGTACACCGAGTCGATCGACTTAATGACCCGCAAAACGAAATCGAGATGATTGGGATCGGCCAATTCGAATTCAAAGCGCATCTTTGCCACCCGGTCAGATCCCGTATGGGTGCTACAGGCAACGATATTGACATGCTGCTCACTGAGAGCATTGGCCACATCGCGAAGCAGCTTGCTTCGGTCGAGGGCCACAACCTCCACGCCTGCTGTGAACATGGTCCCTGGCGATGTCCGTGCCCACTCCACATCGATCATCCGAGTTGGTTCGTCCTCGCCAAGGACTCCGGCATTTGCACAGTCGGCACGATGGACACTGACACCACGACCCTTTGTGACAAAGCCCAGAATGTCGTCTCCCGGAACGGGCGTGCAGCATCGCGACAGACGTACCAAGACGTCTTCCAGTCCTTCAACATGGATACCGGTCGAGCCGCGCTTTTCGGTTGTGACACGGTCCATGCGAATCGGCATTGCCAATTGTTCGTCGCTGCCTTCACGACGCACTGACCGGCCGATGCGCTGAGCGAATCCGCGAGCTGATACGTGATGCTCACCAATTGCGGCGAACAACGTGTCGATGTCGGAGAAGTTGAGTGCTTCGAGTTCTTGCAGGAATGCATCTGATGTCCAGATGCGTTGAACTGGCAGACCTTCGCGGCGCAGCTCGGCAGTGAGTTCCTCACGTCCTACATCGACCATGTCCTCGCGTCGCTCGCGAGTGAACCAGTTTTTGATTTTGCTTCGAGCTCGCGGCGACTGAACAAAGCCGAGCCAATCGCGTGATGGTCCGGCATCTTCCACTTTGGATGTGAAGATCTCGCACGAGTCACCCGAGACGAGGGTCGCGTCAAGCGACACCAGTCGGCCATTGACCCTGGCGCCGACACAGGCGTGGCCCACTTCGGTGTGCACCGCATAGGCAAAATCCACCGGCGTCGAATTGATGGGCAATGTCACCACACGCCCCTTTGGCGTAAAGACGAACACCTCTTCCTGATCGAGGTCGCTCTTCAGGTCCGCCATGAACTCGTTCGGATCGGAGATTTCGGCTTGCCAGTCGATGATGCGGTTTAACCAATCACCATCGGTTGATTCGGTGCCCTCTTTGTAGGAAATGTGGGCGGCGACTCCCCGCTCTGCGCGTTCATGCATCTCGCGCGTTCGGATCTGCACTTCCAGTGGTTTGCCACCGGGACCGATGACCGTGGTGTGCAATGACTGATACAGGTTGAACTTCGGCATCGCGATGTAGTCCTTGAAACGACCCACAACGGGACGCCACTTGCCATGGATGCAACCGAGGGCGCCATAACAATCACGCACGCTGTCGACGATGATGCGAATAGCAACAAGATCGAAGATCTCGTCGAAATCGCGGTCTTTCTGCACCATTTTTTCGTAGATGCTCCACAAGTGCTTCCCGCGACCAGTCACATCGCCCACGATGTTGACGGCGTTCAGACGCGAGGTCACTTCAGCAATCGCCTTTGCAAGATAGATATCGCGCTCTGGCGCACGCGACGACACGAGATGATCGAGTTCGGCGTAACGCTTCGGGTACAGAGCAGCGAACGAGAGATCTTCCAGTTGTTGCTTGATGTCTTGCATGCCCAATCGATTGGCCAACGGGGCATAGATGTCGAGAGTTTCTTGAGCGGTGCGTTGCTGTTTCTCGATGGGCACACCTGCAAGTGTTCGCATGTTGTGCAGCCTGTCGGCGAGCTTGATCACGAGAACGCGCATATCGCGCGCCATTGCCACCAACATCTTGCGCATGGTGGCGGCCTGCTGGGCTTCACGGGAATCAAATTGCAGGCGCTCTAGTTTTGTGACTCCGTCCACCAACGTGGCGACCTCGTCGCCGAAGTCGCGCTGCACGTCCTCAAGAGTGATCTCGGTATCTTCGACAGCATCGTGCAATAGCGCAGCAGCAAGCGAGATTTCATCGAGTCCGATATCTGCAACGATGCGCGCAACTGCAATCGGATGGTTGATGTAGGCCTCACCAGACGAACGCATCTGGTTCGTGTGTGCCACTCTGGCCACTTCATAGGCACGGTTGACAAGTGACACCGTGGCTTTCGGGTGCCGCTTTCGAAAGGCAGTGAGAAGAGGAGCTAATTCTTCGATGGGCGCGCTGTGATGCCTTCTCCACGGAAGAACGCGATCAGCTGTGCCCATGGTCAAAGGTTAGCGACGGGTTTTCTTCCGTGGGCGCGGAGGGTGGCTAAGAATCGCCGTGGCTGTCGCTGCGGCCGGGGCAATCCCTGCTGCAGCGTCATTTGCGGCACGTACCGAGGCACGGCGACCAACAGGAGCACCCGTTGCCATGAGCTGGGCCATATCGGATCCGAGCGACAGATTGCCTCGCATTGGCAAATACTGCGGCACTCTTTCCTTCAAGATTCCAAGGATTGGGGTTGCGATGTAAATCGACGAATAGGCACCAGTGGCCAGACCAACGAGGAGCGCCAGTGCGAATTCTCGTAGCGCGATGGCACCCATGACGCCAGCACCGAGAACCAAGAGGCTGATTACGGGAAGAAGTGCTGCGACGGTGGTGTTCAATGAGCGCATCAACACCTGGTTCATCGACACATTGACGATGTCTCCGTACGAAACCTT
>JBEAXB010000092.1:0-4625 GCA_041160045.1 Actinomycetota bacterium | reverse complement strand
ACTGAACGAGAGGAACTCTCCACTGATGCTCGGTGCGTTCTTTTGGCGACTCCTCTCGATTGAGGGACATAGCCCACAGCTCGATGTCTGTGTCAGGTGCGGTGAAGAAGGAAACATCGTTTCATTTGATGTTCTTGAAGGTGGTGGCCATTGTGATTCCTGTCGCTCAGGAGTCCCGATTAGTTCTCATGCTCTCGATCTGATGCGCATGATTCTTGGTGGCCGGATGAACGAGGCATTGTCGCTTCCCGAGTCTCCAGCTGTTCATGAAGTGAGTCAATTGGCGATGGAGGCGATGGAATCGCATCTGGAACGTCGATTGCGAAGCCTCGGTGTGTTCGATCGCCACTTGTAGGCTTGACGACATGCCAGCCAAGGATCTTGACCAAATTGTCAACCTGTGTAAACGACGTGGATTCGTTTACCCAAGCGCAGAAATCTATGGTGGCTTTCGCTCGTCATATGACTACGGTCCACTCGGATCGCTCATGTTGCGCAATGTCAAAGACGCATGGGTGCGCACCATGGTGCAGCAACGAGACGACACCGTCCTGATTGACGCCGCCATTCTTGGGCCACCACAGATCTTTGAAGCCTCTGGCCATTTGGCCAACTTTTCCGACCCGTTGGTCGACTGCACTGTCTGCAAGCGACGCTTCCGCGAGGATCACATCGAGACTCGTGATTGCCCACAAGGAATGAAGGGCTGCCAATTCACCGAATCGCGTGCTTTCAACCTGATGTTTCAGACAACGGCCGGACCAGTGGAAGGCACAGGTGCCACCGTGTACATGCGCCCTGAAACTGCTCAGGGAATGTTCGTGAACTTTGCAAACGTGCTTCAAACCAGCCGCAAGAAGCCGCCATTCGGCATTGCCCAGGTGGGCAAGAGTTTCCGAAATGAAATCACTCCGGGAAACTTCATCTTTCGCACCCGCGAGTTCGAACAAATGGAGATGGAGTTCTTCGTTCCGCCAGCTGACAGCTTGCAGTGGTACGAATACTGGTGCAAGGCCCGTCTCGATTGGTATGTCGACTTGGGTATTCCTCGCGAGATGTTGCGCATTCGTCCGCATGACGCTGACGAGCTGTCGCATTATTCCGCCGGAACAAGTGACGTCGAATTTATGTTCCCATGGGGTTGGGGAGAACTTGAAGGAATTGCGCAACGCACCGATTTCGACCTCACGCAACACAGCAATGCCTCCGGACAGAAGCTTGACTTCTTCGACCAGGCCACGAACGAGCGTTATATCCCGTACGTCATCGAGCCAGCCGCTGGTGCCAACCGAACCATGGCTGCATTCCTTCTTGCTGCATACGACGAGGACATTGTGAACGATGAACCACGAACGGTTCTTCGTCTACACCCTCGCCTGGCTCCCTACAAGGTTGCAGTGTTGCCATTATCGAAGAAAGACACTTTGTCGCCACTGGCTAAGTCGATTTATGCGACCTTGTCAGAGAACTACATGTGTGATTACGACGAGACCCAGGCCATCGGTCGCAGGTACCGTCGCCAAGACGAGATCGGCACGCCTTTGTGTGTCACTGTCGACTTCGATTCCCTCGAGGACAATGCTGTCACCATTCGCCACCGTGACTCGACCGAACAGGTCCGAGTACCGATTGCCGAACTGGCATCTCAGATTCATTCGATCCTCGGCTTTTAAAGGCGCCATCGGGGCGTGTAGTTTTGACTCACTCGCCTTGTGGCGCAAATGAATGGGGAACCATGAGCAAAGTAGTAGCACTCGTCAAGATGCCAGCAGCACCAGGCAAAGGCAAGGAACTCGCTGAGGCGATGAACTTCGCATTGGAGAACGCAGCGAAGGAATCCGGCACACGGTTTTACATCATCCACGCGGATGCAGCTAACGAAGACATTCTGTGGATGTACGAAATGTACGACAGCCAGGCTGACATGGACGCTCACATGGGGTCCGATTGGTTCAAGGAACTTGGTCCGAAAGTCGGCGGTTTCTTTGGTGGAGCTCCTGAATTCCATCTCTTGACACCACTTGGCGGCAAGGGGCTCTAAGCCCTTTCGGTGCGCGTTCAGATGACACGCACATATCTCGACAATATTTTGGCTTGGCATCGCAATCGCGTTGCCAATGACCTCCGCGACATCGATGAGTTGGTCGCAGCCAGCATGAGTTGCGAACCAACTCGTGGTTTCGCAGCGCATATCTCCTCGACGCCTCACCTTGCCGTGATCGCTGAGATCAAACGCCGATCGCCATCCAAAGGCGATTTGAACATTGCACTCGATCCAATCCAGTTGGCACAGCAGTATCAGGCTGGTGGAGCCTCGTGTCTGTCCGTACTCACCGACGAGAATCATTTTGGTGGATCAGTCGATGATCTGCAATCAGCAAGAGACGCGTGTTCGTTGCCCGTGATTCGCAAGGACTTCACGGTTGATTTGCGGGATGTGTGCGATGCCCGAATCATGGGTGCCGATTGCGTGCTGTTGATAGCGGCTGCATTGTCCCCGGTCGAACTCAAGAGTTTCCTCGCAATGGCCAAAATGATCGATATCGATGCCCTTGTGGAAATTCACGACGAGAAGGAATTGGACATCGCGATGGCCGCTGGTGCAACGATGGTCGGAGTCAATCAACGCGACCTCGTGACCTTTGCCGTCGATCAGGAACGAGCAGTGCGAATGGGGTCATTGATCCCGTCATCTGTGGTGCGAGTAGCCGAATCTGGCGTCCGAGGCAGAGACGATGCAGTTGCCCTGCGAGCAGCCGGATATCACGCAATCCTTGTCGGAGAGCATTTGGTGACCTCTCCTGATCCCTCAGGGGCACTCACCGAGCTACTGGTGGATTAAGTCCGCCAACTAGACATCGTTACGGGAGTACCGTGATGTCATGTTCGTGAAAATTTGTGGCATCACGAATGAAGACGATGCCCTTCTTGCAGTCGCTCTCGGAGCCGACGCCATTGGGTTTGTCTTTGCCCCTTCTGTTCGCCAGATTGCTGTGCAGAAGGTGTACGACATCACTCGTCGTCTGCCGCCAGAGATTCTCACCGTCGGCGTTTTCCGCGACGAACACCCTTTGCGGGTCATCGAGCTTGTGCAGGCCAGTGGAGTACGTGCGGCACAGCTTCATGGCCATGAGAGCCCAGCCGACGTTGCAGCCGTTGCTCTCCATGTTCGAACTGTGATCAAGGGTGTACCTGCAGGCTCTCTTGACGCCTCCCGAGCCGACGAGTTCGGGACTCCGATGATTTTGGTGGACGCACCACATCCGGGCTCAGGCCATGTCTTTGATTGGACATTGGCCGGGGAAGTACCTGAGGGTCTGCAAGTGATTCTTGCCGGTGGATTAAACCCCGACAATGTGGCAAGTGGGATCTCGGCTGTGCGCCCGTGGGGGGTCGATGTCAGCAGTGGAATCGAGTCCGCTCCAGGTCGTAAAGACCCAATCTTGATGAAGCGCTTTATCGATTCGGCCCGAGCAGCAAGTCCCCAGTTGTATGAAGCAGGCGAGGAACTTCCGTACGACTGGATGGATGAGTGAGGTGTCACTCTTATCAGTGATGTGATTGCGCCACTTTCGTGGTGGAATTGAGCCATGTCAATCATGGTCACCCCCGGTTCAGATGGACGCTTTGGCGAGTTCGGTGGACGCTTCGTTCCCGAGACACTTGTGCCAGCGTGTCAGGAGTTGGAAGCAGCATTCGCAGACGCCTGGGCCGACCCCGTGTTTCGCGGAGATCTCGATCAATTGTTGCGCGAGTATGCCGGCCGACCAAGCATGATCACCGAGTGTCACAACCTCAGCGAACAGTTGGGCATTCGCTTGATTCTGAAGCGTGAAGATTTAAACCACACTGGTTCGCACAAGATCAACAATGTTCTTGGCCAAGCACTCCTTGCAAAGCGCATGGGCAAGAAGCGCATCGTTGCTGAAACTGGCGCAGGTCAACACGGTGTTGCTTCGGCAACGGCCGCTGCACTCCTTGGGCTTGAATGCAAGGTGTACATGGGCGCAGTCGACGTTGCTCGTCAAGAGCTAAATGTATTTCGTATGAAATTGCTCGGTTCAGAAGTTGAAGCAGTGACATCCGGAAGCCGCACACTCAAGGACGCAGTGAACGAAGCGATGCGTGACTGGGTGGCTACTGTCGAGAGCACGCACTACTGCCTGGGTTCAGTGATGGGGCCACATCCGTATCCGTACATGGTGCGCCAATTTCACAGAGTGATTGGTACCGAAGCATTCGAACAAACAAATGAACTGTTGGGCACGAATCCGGATTTTGTTGTTGCGTGTGTTGGTGGAGGCTCTAATGCCATGGGAATCTTTTCCGGTTTCGTCGACACTCCAGCGCGTCTGATTGGTGTTGAGCCAGCAGGTGGTGCGGCAGTGACACGCGGCCAACCAGGAGTTGTTCATGGCATGAAGAGTTTCCTGATGCAAGACGAGTACGGCCAGGTCGCAGAAGCGCACAGTATTTCCGCAGGTCTTGATTACCCAGGCGTTGGTCCTGAACATTCGTATTTGGCCTCGATTGGCCGTGCGGAGTATCCGACAGTGACTGATGACGAAGTCATTGCTGCATTTCAGTTGATGTCACGCTCAGAAGGAATTATTCCTGCGCTCGAA
>JBEAXB010000091.1:0-4625 GCA_041160045.1 Actinomycetota bacterium | reverse complement strand
GATGCGACACGAAGCTGCATGTGCATCGGGCGGAATCGCCATTCTTTCCGCCATGGCCGAAATCGAAGCTGGTCGATACGAGACCGCACTCATCGTCGGGGTCGAACAGGAACGCAATGTGTCGGGCGATCAGGCCGCAACAAATCTCGGAGCCGCCGCATGGATCAACCATGAGGGCCAAGATGCCAAGTACATGTGGCCGCACATGTTCAGCTTGTTGGCAGATGAATACGATGCGCGCTACGGAATCAGTGCGCTGCACTTGTCGGCAATCGCCGAACTCAATTTCCGCAATGCCAAGTCGAACCCGAATGCTCAAACGAGAGCATGGGCACACACTCCCGAGTCCTTCACGCAAGACGACGCAGCAAACCCCGTTGTTTCCGGACGCATGAGGCGTACCGATTGCAGTCAGGTCACCGATGGTGGCGTGGGGCTCGTTATCGCAGGTCGTCGCAAGGCGCAGGAGTGGGCAACAAAGCGTGGCCTGTCACTCGATGATGTGCCACGTATCGCCGGTTGGGGACATCGCACCGTTGGTCTGCCGTTGGCCAACAAACTGCAACGTTCAGCCAATGATGAGTTCGTGATGCCGCATGTTCGTGGAGCAATCACCGATGCATTTGGGCGTGCCGGCATTGCCGATGTTTCAGGCATTGATGGCATCGAAACGCATGACTGCTTCACCTCGTCTGAATACATGGCGATTGATCATTTCGGAATCACTGCTCCTGGCGAAAGTTGGAAGGCAATCGAAGAAGGCGTCATCGAACGTGACGGTGCAACACCTGTCAACCCATCTGGCGGTCTCATCGGTGGCGGACATCCTGTCGGCGCCACCGGAGTACGTATGGTTCTCGATGCATCTCGTCAAGTCACTGGTCGCGCCGGTGACATGCAGGTGGATGGTGCAAAGACCTTCTCCACCCTGAACATTGGCGGGTCGACCACGACCACCGTCAGCTTCGTTGTTGCTGCATAGCAACTGAAATTTCTCAAAGGAACCCCCATGACTTCACAGATCGTGAACACCATCACGCCCACGCTGCCGGCAGACGACGATCATCCGTATCGCACCGGTGCATGGAAGCCGAACTATCGCGAATGGGATGCACACGACCTTGAAGTCGAAGGCGAGATTCCATCCGACCTCAATGGCGTGTATTTGCGCAACACGGAAAACCCAGTCCACCCGTCGATTGGTATGTATCACCCGTTCGATGGTGACGGCATGCTGCATCAGCTCTCGTTTGCAAACGGAACCGCGAGCTATCGCAATCGTTTCGTGCGCACCGATGGTTTGCGCATGGAACAAGAAGCTGGCGAGTCGTTGTGGACCGGCTTTTATGATCTTGCAAGTAACTCGAAGCGCGAGGATGGCTGGGGTGCACGTGGACGCATGAAAGACAGCTCGAGCACCGACGTCATTGTGCACAACGGTGTTGCTCTCACAAGTTTCTGGCAATGCGGTGATGTGTATCAGACAGATCCGATGACATTGGCCGACATGGGCAAGGCCGCTTGGGTCAATCAATTCCCGAGCCCCACCGGAGTTTCTGCGCACACGAAACTTGATGAGGCAACAGGGGAGTTGTTGATCTTTGGGTACAGCACGTCTGAGCCGTTCATGCATTACGGAGTCGTCGATGCATCAGGAAAACTGGTGCACTCAATCGATGTGCCATTGCCTGGGCCACGTTTGCCACACGACATGGCCTTCAGTGAGAACTACGCCATCTTGAACGACCTGCCGTTGTACTGGGACCCGGCAATGCTCGACCTTGGCGCGCACGTGCCGAAGTTTGATCGCAATCTTCCGACTCGCTTTGCTGTTGTGCCTCGCCGTGGAAACACCAATGACATTCGCTGGTTTGAAGCGGCCCCAACGTATGTCCTGCACTTCATGAATGCCTACGAAGAAGGGGATTGGTTGGTGCTCGACGGTTTCTTCCAACATGATCCGATGCCGGCAAAGCGCGAAGGAACAACAAAGCCAATGTCGCTGTATCGATCGATTGATCTGGATCGTCTTCAAAGCCGTCCTCATCGCTGGAGATTCAACTTGGTGACCGGCGAAACACGGGAAGAGTCATTGTCCGAGCGGGTGATGGAATTCGGAATGATTAATCCGCAAATCGCTGGGCGAAATTATCGCTACAGCTACAACATGACTGGAAAACCTGGCTGGTTCTTGTTCGACGGTCTTGTGAAGCAAGACGTCGTGTCGGGCAAGGAAGAAAGGTATTCCTTTGGTGAGGGTGTCTTTGGAAGCGAAACTCCGTTTGCTCCGCGGCCGAATGCAAAAGCTGAAGACGACGGATACCTGATCACGATCACATCAGATATGAATCGTGATTGCAGTGAGTGCCTCATCTTCGATGCGACTCGCCTGACTGATGGGCCGATTGCGCGCGTGCGACTACCTGAGCGAATTTCTTCAGGTACACACTCATGCTGGACGCCAGCTGATCATTTATCGCCAGCGCTCTAAAGCGCCAGTAAATATTTAAGCGAGAGCTGATTCGAGTTCGCTGAGAGCTTTTGCCAACTTGGCAGGAAGCTTTGGCCCGAACTGGGCGTAGTGATCGCGCATCTGTGGCAGTGCCGACTTCCAACCTTCGACATCGAGTGTCAGCAAGGTGTTCATGTCGGATTCCTTTACATCGAGACCATTGGTGTCGATGTCTGCAGGTGATGGCAAGTAGCCAATCGATGTCTTGGTGGCGTTTGCCTTGCCGTCGACGCGATCAAAGATCCACTTGAGAACGCGGCTGTTCTCGCCGTAGCCGGGCCACATGAAGCGACCTTCATCGTCGCGACGGAACCAGTTCACGAAGAAGATCTTCGGAAGGTTGTCGGAATCTGTTGCTGCGCCAACGCTGAGCCAATGACCGAAGTAGTCGGCCATGTTGTAACCGCAGAACGGAAGCATGGCCATTGGGTCGAAGCGAAGATTGCCGACAGCGCCACCGGCTGCTGCTGTTGTCTCTGAAGCCATGATTGATCCGAGGAACACGCCGTGCTCCCAGTCGAATGCTTCGGTCACCAAAGGAACAGTGGTGCGACGACGTCCACCGAACAAGATTGCCGAGATCGGCACGCCTGCTGGGTCTTGCCACTCGGGTGCGATACATGGGCACTGCTCGGCTGGAGCGGTGAAGCGGGCATTCGGATGAGCCGCTGGTGCATCGCTCTCTGGTGTCCAGGCATTGCCCTTCCAGTCGATTGCGCGGGCAGGAGCTTCATCGCTCATGCCTTCCCACCACACGTCGCCATCGGGGGTGAGGGCAGTGTTTGTGTAGATGCTGTTGCCCCAGAGGGTCTCCATTGCATTTGCGTTCGTGTCGTACCCGGTGCCGGGGGCAACGCCGAAGAAACCAGCTTCAGGGTTGATGGCGTACAGACGACCATCAACGCCGTATTTCATCCAGCAGATGTCGTCACCGATTGTCTCGGCTTTCCAGCCCGGAATCGTTGGCACCAACATGGCGAGGTTTGTCTTGCCACATGCCGATGGAAATGCTGCAGCGATGTACTTGTATTCGCCTGCAGGGTTCGTGAGCTTCAAGATGAGCATGTGCTCGGCCAGCCAGCCAGCGTCGCGCGCCATGACAGATGCAATGCGCAATGCGAAGCACTTCTTGCCAAGCAGCGCGTTTCCGCCGTAACCAGAACCAAACGACATGATCTCGCGTGTCTCGGGGAAGTGGACGATGTACTTGTTGTCAGGGTTGCATGGCCATGACGAATCTTTTTGGCCATCTTCGAGAGGTGAGCCGACGGAATGGATGCATGGCACCCATTCGTTGTTGCCAAGAACATCGAGTGCACCTTGGCCCATGCGGGTCATGATGCGCATGCTGGTGGCAACGTATGCGCTGTCGGTGAGCTGCACGCCGATGTGAGCGATGGGCGAGCCAAGTGGTCCCATGGAGAACGGCACGACATACATGGTGCGTCCCTTCATGGCTCCTGCGTACAAGCGGTTCATTTCGGTGCGCATCTCTGATGGTTCGCGCCAGTTGTTGTTCGGGCCTGCGTCGGCTTCGTTTTCTGAACAGATGAATGTGCGATCTTCAACACGAGCGACGTCGCCCGGATCTGAATGGGCCCAGTAGCTGTTCGGGCGCTTTGCCTCATCGAGCTTTGTGAACGTGCCGTTAGCAACCAGTGTTTCGCAAAGGTTCTCGTACTCTTGCGCCGAACCGTCACACCAATACACAGCATCGGGCTGAAGAATGTCTGCCCAGTCTTTTACCCATTGAGTGAGTTTTGCGTTGCTGGTAGTTGCAGCCATCTATGAACCTCGGTTGGTGGGGGTGGATCGGGGGATCCACGAGTTGTTGGGGTAACTAAAACCTAGACGCCAGGGGTGCCCATGTCGGATTCGGATCCGAGAGAGAGGGCAGTGGCTCGGCCAGTTGCATCAAGCGTGAAGACAACGCGTTGACCCTGACGGAGCATTCGAAAGATGGAACCCTCAAGCGCATTGGGCGCGAGGATGTAATCGGCAAGATCGGTGTCGCACATGACAACTCCATCACCACTTGATGGGTCGTACGCTTTGATCACCCCTTGCATTGTGATCCGCCTTAGCGGGCAGCCTTGACGACTTTGCCCGACTT
>JBEAXB010000090.1:0-7426 GCA_041160045.1 Actinomycetota bacterium | reverse complement strand
GAGCGATGCGAGGGTCACGTCGATGTGGCTTTGCGACCACGTCATGAGGCCGTGGCCGACGATTCCGGGGCCAATGGCCATACCGACGATGCACAGCCAATCCTTCGTGGTCATCGCGCCGAGGTCATTGCTTGTGACGAGTCCGAAAGGAAACACGACGATGGATGCCCACGTGAAGACTGCCGCAAGGAAAGACCAGGAGTGCATCCCGTCGACACGCTTCTGTTTTGCAATGACGAAGTAGCCAGTCCAGATCACCACGTTGCACACAGCAAGCAAATCGCCGCTCAGGTGGGCGCCGCTCGTGGAAGCCGCTGCCATCACGACCGTGAGAACACCGACCATCGATAATGCGGAATACCAGAGTTGTCGGGCACGAATTTTTTCGCCAAACAATTTCGGAGCAACGAAGAGAACAAGCACCGGTTGCAAGGTGGTCACCAACGTTGCATTGGCAATCGATGTCATCTTCATCGAGGCGAAACCCGTGATGAACGACAGTGCAAAAAGAATTCCTGGCACGGCGGTGCGACGCATGAGGTCGCGGCTCAATCCCCCACCGGTGCGATAGGCCATTCCGATCATCAATGGGAGACCAATCAACATTCGATAAAACACGATGCTTGGTGTGCTGACCGTCATCGCCTTATTGAAGATAGGGCCGATGCCCCACGCAAAAACGGCTGTGACAGCAGCGATTATATGAAGGTCATCGCGTTCACGCAGACTGCTGCGCGCTGATGACAACATCGATTTACTTTGCTGGGGGATTCAGATCGATGCGCAATGTGAGCACACCGTCTTCGATGGTGGCGACGGCGTCGCCAATAATTGCGAAATCGCGAAAGTCGGTTTCAGAGTTGTTGATGAACAACTGGCGCTCTTCACCTGCAATTGGTGGCAGTGGACGCTTGCGTACTGCAACGGCACGATCCTTGAATCGTGTGATCATTTCGTTCGGGTCAAATGCAGCCATTGGATTACTCCTTGTTTGTGTGCTTGCTCAGCAACGGGTCGATGACACTTGGGATGACAACATCCACAGCATCATCATCATGGTCGAACTTATCCTCGAAAGGACGCACAGGTTCAGAAACCGGTTCACGCATGAGCATTGTGGTTGCCGCATGGTGCACGACAGGTTCCGCCCCTTCAGGGCGCATCTGATTCAACATCGCCAAGCGACGAGTCTCGTCTGCGCGGGCGAATTTTCGATCAGCCATGATCTCGAGTGGCGCGAGCACCTCGGGGTCTTCAACCGCAGCGCGCCAAAAGAGCAAGGTGGAGACCAGTAGGGCCAGACCAATGAGTACAAGACCCCCACCGATGAGGTTGATCGACATGCTGGAAGCAAGCACGAGGTTCAAAGACATGGATGACAGTCTTTCACGCCCTGCATCATCGTGCGGGTCTCTGTGGGGCTATTTGGGCTCAGTGGCAGCCAGAAATTGGGCAATGTGATGTCCGACTGCAACGACTTCGATCAGGAAGCCGTCATGACCCTCGACACTCTGGATTTCTTCATGGCGATTTCGAGGGTCCTTGTTCACAAGTTTCGACTGGATCAATTCCTGTTGGTACGAGGGATACAAAATGTCTGAGTCGATGCTCACCGTGAGGGTCGGCGCTTTGATGCGGCCAAGAGCGGCATCCATTCCGCCACGACCGCGACCAACGTCGTGTAAATCCATCGCCTTGCCGATGTACAAATAACTGTTCGCATCGAAACGACGTACCAGACGATCGCCGTGATGATCGAGGTATCCCTCAACATCGAAACGTGAGAACAAATCGATTCCGTCGGAATTGAAGTTCTGATCCTTCAGGCGACGACCAAATTTTTCATTGAACTTCGAATCGGTTCGGAAGGTCACCTGGGCAATCATGCGAGCAACCGAGAAACCGGTCCAAGGCCCATTGTCTTCACCAGCGTCGTAGTAATCGCCATTGTTGTAGGCAGGATCCATCAACAATGCGCGACGGCCAATTGAGCCCCAGGCAATCTGTTGCGCACTGGCTTCGGCACACGTAGCAATCGCGATGAGTGCCTTGACTTTCGTGGGAAAGGTAATCGCCCATTCGAGCGCTTGCATTCCGCCCATGGAACCACCGACGACGGCTCGCCATTCCTTGATGCCAAGGGCATCAGTGAGCGACGCTTGTGCACGCACCATGTCACGAATTGTGACAACAGGGAAACGCAGCCCGTATGGCTTTCCGTCTTCCGGATGCGGAGATGCAGGACCCGTTGAGCCTTGGCATCCACCCAACACGTTCGAACACACAACGAAATATTTGTTCGTATCGATTGCATGGCCGGGACCAACAACACCCTCCCACCAACCAGGAGTTGCATGACCCTTCCCAGCAGATCCGGTGACGTGGCTATCGCCAGTCCATGCATGACACACGAGAATTGCATTCGATGCATCGGCATTGAGCGTGCCCCATGTTTCATATGCGATGGTCACATTACGAAGCGAGCCACCACCTTCGAGTGAAAACGGGCGGTCCTTGGCAAATGTATGAAACTGACGATTACCTGCAGGCTGATCTTGAGACCAACCACCAGAGACGGGATACGGCGCAGGGTCATGACGGTATGGAGCGTTCATAGGTTCCCTTTCAGCGACAGTGACTGCAAGAGAGACAAGGACCTGTTGCCCCGCTGGCTGCGGGACCACATCCCTCACCTTTCAGTGAGGAGGCACCGTGCGCTTGTCACCCCGGTTGCCGGACCTTGCGGTCTCTCTTAATGTTGAAACCGAGACTATCGGTCGAAACCACTGTGAGGGTGTCCATCGCGTGCTGCTTGAGACGCTTGTAGTCCACCTTGCCATTCGGGGCCCTGCCAATCGTGGAAATCACGACGATGTGGCGAGGTGCTTTATAGGCAGCCAGATGGGCCTTGACATGACCAGCGAGTTCATCGAGGTTCGGAGAAAAGCCCGGCTCAGCCTCGACCAATGCGCAAATGGTTTCGCCAAAGCGCGCGTCGGGAATACCGACAGCAACAGCGTCACGTACCGAGCCATGAGTCTTCAACATTTCTTCCACTTCTTCGGGAAAGACCTTCTCGCCACCGGTGTTAATACACACTGATCCGCGTCCAAGGAGATGAAGAGTGCCGTCGGCATTCACTTCGGCCCAGTCGCCTGGGACAGTCCAACGACGTTCTTCAAAGATGCGAAATGTCTGAGCCGATTTCACTTCGTCTTTGTAATAGCCGAGCGGAATTGCACCACCGACAGCGACGAGGCCACGCTCACCACTGCCCGCCTCGACTCGTGCGCCTTCTTCAGTAAAGACCACGCAATTGGGGCCGAGTGCAAATTGAGCTGTCTTCGGAGTGGCACCTTTTGCAGCTATCGACACTCCCATGCCCACTGCCTCGGACGAACCGAAGCTGTCGGTAATGAACATCTGAGGAATGTGCTCGAGAAGACCGTCTTTGTTCTCCTGGCTCCACATAACACCCGATGATCCCATCTGCATCACAGTCGACAAATTCCAATGGCCTGGACGCGCATCGAGTGATTCGAGAAGAGGACCAGCGAATGCTTGTCCGACAATCACGATGGTGTTGACACCGAGATCTTGCACCGTTTGCCACAACACAGCAGGGTCGAAATTACGATTCGGCATCGTGATGATGCATCCACCCATTGCAAGCGAGATGTACGCCGAGAATTGACCAGTGCCGTGCATGAGAGGGCATGCAACCAAAGTGCGGATACCAACGCCACCTGGTTGCACGCGGGCGATTGCTTCGTCCATCGAATCAGCAGGTGGAACGCCAGAGATGGCGTTGCCCGCACGGCCGAGAACCTGCAACAGATCTTCCTGACGCCACATCACACCCTTTGGCATGCCTGTTGTGCCGCCGGTGTAGAGGAAAGCCAGATCATCGTCGGACAATGCGACGGGAGGAGTGATGTCTTTAACCTTGGCGCCCACTGTTGCGTGGTAATCCGTTGCCCACGATGGCAACGGTGTATTCGATTCATCGGCAACCATGTACCACCGCTTCACGTTTGGAAGGCGGTCGCGGACTTGTGCGCACAGGTCTGCATACACAGCATGAAAGACAACAGCCTCGGCATCTGAGTTGTCGAACAGATACAGAATCTCGTCGGGACCGTATCTGTAGTTGGTGTTGACCGGGACAAAGCCGGCAAGGAAGCACGCAAATGTTGTTTCCAAATACTCGGGGCAGTTGTACATGTAATGAGCGACCTTGGCTTGTGAACCCATTCCCGATGCCAACATGTCGGCAGCCAATGCATTTGACCGATCGTGGAAGTCTCCCCACGAGTAGACATCGTTGCCAAAGATTTGTGCTGGACGTGCGGGATCTGCCTTCGCAATCCCCTTCCACATCACGCCGTAGTTCCAAGTAACCATTGTGTTTGCCCCCTGTGTGTGCACCCCGCGCACACCTCGCACAGTATCAACTGGAAAGGGTGTCTGTGACAGCGGACACGTCTAACCTTGAGTCGTGCGACAGTTGAAAAAAGCAGAGGTCGAGTCAATGCTCGATTCGTACGACGCAGACCCCGTCACGGCCCTGACAACTGCGCTGAGCCTCACCCTCGAAGTCGATGCAGTCACGTGGGATGAACTAGCTCAGCTAGCGGGTGTCACTGAGTCGCAACGCGCAGCACTATCGGCACACGAGACGGCTGCTCTCGATGAGTTGCTGAAGAAGCTGGTGGAAAACCGATTGCTATAAATGCGCGGCGGCATCGTTGTCGATGGCCTGCAACAAGTGACGCGTCGCCATCACCTCGAACATTTTGTCGCCACGATCCGTGCGCCCAACGATTTGTGAAGCAATCACAGCCATGATCACACCGGAAAAAGCTTCCCGCCGATAATGGTTCTTGACCCATTCATGATCAATTGCATGGCCATACGATTCGAGCCCAGCAATGTAGCGATCGACGAGTTCCCATTCATGACGGCGACGATCCTCTGGCAATAATCCGGCGCCGATGAAGTAGGCAAGATCGGCTACTCCGTTGCCATGTCCTGGCGTTTGCCAGTCGACTACTGCACACTCGACTCCGCCTGCTTCGGTAGCGAACAGCAAGTTATCTAGGCGATAATCACCGTGAGTGACCGTAAACGGCTCGTCTTTCTTCGACAGATACGACACCATCGATGCCTCAAGGGTGTCGACAAGTGCAAGACCTGCTTGCCCAACGTCACGAAGGATTGCCTCTGAGTACAACGCAAGGAAACCCGGCTTGAACATGGCGAATAACCCAACCATCTGATCACTGTCGCTCGGAGTGCGACGTTGAATCCAATCGAGATCGAACAATGTCGGATCATTCCAACGCGGTCCGTGAATGCGCACCAACTGATCGATTGCCAAACGAGCCTCTTCGATTCCACACGCGCGAATCTGATCACCCTGCTCGCAGGGAGACATATCTTCAAGAACGATGGCGATGTCGCCGCCTTCTTCATGCCAATCAGCAAAATACGATCGCGGCGAACGGACATCCAACGATGAAACCAATTCGTTGTAGAACTTGACTTCGCGTTCATAATTACGCAAGGCGATGCCGGTTGCTCGACTTGTCGCATCTGGCGATGCCATCTTCACGACCACCGAATCAGGAACCGTCGGATCATCAGATTCAAGTGCGTACCGAAGATTCATACCGACTTGACCCTCGCCAATGCGCTTCGGAGGCCCAGCCGACACGGGAGAGCCAAAGACCCTCAACCAGAAATCTGCATCTACTGTCTGTTCGTTGTACTCGATGTGCCCCACGGCATTACCGTAGTCCCCCACGGCGAGCGATAGCGTTCTGAGCATGCGGCGCAGCTTGTTTACTCCTAAATGGCTCCTTCTCCACACTGCAGTGTTGAGCCTCGCGGTGCTGATGGCAAACCTTTCCTTTTGGCAATTCGACCGTCTCGACGCAAAGAAACTCTTCAACAGAACCGTTAACAGCCATATTGCCGAACCGATTCGAGAACTGTCGGTTGTCCTCACACCCACCACTTCGGTGCAGGACGTGGAATGGCGCCGTGTGGCGGTGAAGGGAGTTTTCAACGCTAACGACGCAATCACGGTCATCAATCGTTCCCAGGACGGATCAGCTGGGTACAACTCAGTCGTTCCCCTGATGCTGCCCGACGGCTCCGCGTTGCTTGTCAATCGCGGATTCGTTCAGCTTGCGATGCAGACACCCGACATCTCGAAAGGCGAAGTCACCATCATTGGTTACCTTCGCGTCTCGCAAGAACGCACCGGCCTTGGTCTCAAAGATTCCGACTCAAAGGACACCACCGAGTTTCAACGTTTCGATGTTCCTCGCATTGCCTCACAGGTGGACTACGCCGTCTTACCAATGTTTCTGCAACTTATACAACAAGACCCGCCAGGCACATCTGCATGGCCTGCCCCAGTTGCGCTACCACCACTCGACGAGGGCTCTCATCTTTCGTACGCAGTGCAATGGCTCTTTTTTAGTCTTGTTGCGTTAACAGCATGGATCATCGTGATCCGCCGCAAGTTGCGCGCACCGATTACTGATGTGGCTGTTCAAGCGCATACATCCGCCTGAACTGTTCGACAACGTCCGGACTACGGTGCGACGAACTCAGCGAACGGTACACAGTGTCGACATTGACTGCGAGCCGACCAAACTCGCCCCAACTTTCAAAACCATTCAGAGCGATGTCTCGTGCAGCATCCCAGGCATCCATGCCGCCATTGAAACGCTGCGTCGCCTCACTGCTCACGAACGACAGATACTCCCGAATAGCAGTCACGCCCGCCTTGTCGGTGAGCGGACCGTGACCTGGAACAATGTGGTCGACATCAGCAGCAATGATTAGGTCGCACGCTGCAATCCAATTGTCGAGTGGTCCCGCCCACACAACAGGGGTTCCACCAATGAAAAGAATGTCGCCTGTATAGACAGTGCGCGCATCGGGGACAAAGACCAGTGTGTCTCCCTGTGTGTGCGCAGGCCCGACTTCAACCAACTCAACAGTGCGGCCACCAACATCAACCGCAAGAGAACCGGTGAAGGTCTTTGTCGGCAGCACCGATTCGATGTTTTCGAAATCAAATTCCCCGAAGAAATGACGGAACAGGTCACCGATTTCGCCAGGAGCTGCATTCAGTGCTGCAAGCATCGACGGGGGAACTTCAGACATCTCATGTGCCGTGGCAGCCGATGAAATGATCTCGGCATGAGACACCAATTGGTTGCCGTAGCAGTGATCACCATTGGCATGTGTATTGACAACAGTATTAATGGGGGCACTCGCTGTTGCTTCCTGCATTGAATCGAGCATTCGTTGGGTAATTTTCAAATCGAACAAGGTGTCGACGAGAAGCGATGCTCCCTCGCCAACGATGAGCCCGGCATTCGACCAGCCCCATCCACCGTCAGGTTGC
>JBEAXB010000008.1:0-9808 GCA_041160045.1 Actinomycetota bacterium | reverse complement strand
GCCCCGTGGCGCACAGGTCATTTATCCAAAGGATCTCGCACCCATGTGCATGATCGGAGACATCTATCCCGGTGCCCGCGTGTTCGAAACCGGTATCGGTTCCGGAGCTCTTTCGATGACAATGCTTCGTTGGGGTGCTCACATCACAGGACTTGAATTACGCGAGGATTTTCTCAATCGTGCGCGTTCAAATGTTCGTTCGTTTCTTGGAGAAGGGAGAAGCAGCCCTCGATCGCTACGACGTGTCACTCGGCGATAGTTACGAAGAGACACCAGAGGGTTCATTCGACAGAGTCATGCTTGACCTTCCCGAGCCCTGGCGTGTTGTTCCACGAGTGCAACACGTTCTTGAAGCAGGCGGATTGCTTGTCGCATACACACCATCAATTACACAGGCAGTGCAGGTGCGCGAGTCCATGGGACGCGGATGGGTCGATCAGAGAACTCTTGAAGTGCTGCACAGAACGTGGCACATCGAAGGCATGTCGGTACGACCAGACCATCGCATGGTGGCGCACACAGCGTTTCTTACTGTGGCACGTTGGATCGGCGCGTAGTTACGGCTCGATGAAGATGCATTCGCCGGGGCATTCCTCGGCGGATTCAACGACGGCGTCAAGACGACTGTCTGCGAAGTTGGCAAGACCATCTGGTCCTTGAGCATTTCCCTTTGCAGTGGCGTACACAGTGTCGCCCTCTTTTACATAGGCAAGGCCATCGTCGAGGAGTGTGAAAACGTCAGGAGCAATTTCTTCACACAGTCCGTCGCCGGTGCACAGGTCTTGATCAATCCATACCTTCATGTGGGGAGTCCCTTCGTAATGCAGTCGGTTGTACTGCAGCAATGGCTTGGCCCGTAACGGGTTGTCTACAACTCTACACAGCCGACCCCATCGCGCACCGTCTGGCTAGACGGGGTAGTGGAGACTGGGGCAAGTAGCGTGTGTCGGTCATGAGCGAAGTAATCAGCCCCGACACCAGGGCCCCAAAACACAGCACCGCCAAAGCGCTGCGCGACTGGGTAGTGGTGATTGTGGTTGCTCTGGGAGCTGCCCTTTTTGTCCGGGTGTACGTGCTCCAGCAGTTCTACATCAGTGGTCCCTCGATGGAGTCGACGTTGTACCAGAACAATCGTGTGCTTGTGAACAAGCTCAGCTACCGCCTCCATGATGTCCATCGGGGAGATGTGGTCGTCTTCGACAGAGTGACCACGAGCGACGGAGTGGTGGCTCATGACGACCTAATCAAACGAGTCATCGCCATCGGCAATGACACCATTGAAATCAAAAAATGCATCGTCTACATCAACGGTGAAGCAATTGTTGAGCCCTACCTCGACAAAGATGTTCTCGCATTGGATGACCCGAACGACAGATGTCGGGTGGCGAATATGCCGCTTCTGACGGTTCCCGACAAACAACTTTTTGTGCTTGGCGACAACAGACCCGAATCTTTCGATAGTCGCAGTTTTGGAGCCATCTCTGAAGATCTCATTGTGGGGCGCGCATTTGCCATCGTGTGGCCTTTCTCACGCATCTCAGGTTTGTAGAACTACCTTTTCGGCACGTGGCCAATCTCGTGTGAGTACGCCTCAACAAGTGTGTCGACATGATCGCTATACACCGCGTCGAGCCCCATCCGTAAGCCATCGGTAATTACATAGTCGTACTGGGCATCCCAGCCAAACGCCAAAACGCCAAACTTGTGCACCAGCGTCGTCAATCCACCGTTCCAATCAGAAAAGTGCATATTCAGTACATCGACGCCATGTTCCGCAAGAGTGGCGCAACGGCGTTCTGGACCTTCCTTGATTCGGTGCAATCGTGAGGAATCCACCATTCGCACATCGGGGTGTGCAGCACGAGCTGAAAGCACCACATCGAGTTTGTGATGACACAACCACAACTTCGAAAGATCGAAATTGCATTCCTCGGCAATCTGCACTGTTGCAGCGAATGCTTTCTCATCCTTGATGTCAATACTGAAATCGAAGGATGTTCCACACTTTTCGAAAAAGGTCTGCAACGTCGGAATGTGTGAAGGAAGTTGAGCAAGTGTCAACTCGCTGATTGGGCGATTCCGAGCGAATCGGCGAGCCACTCCGTCGTGATCGAGAATGACTTCGTTGTCCGACGTCACCCACACGTCGGTTTCAAGGCCATTTGCTCCAAGACGAAGAGCCAACGTGAAGGCCTCGATGGTGTTTTCCGGTGCATGGGCTCTCGCGCCCCGATGGGCAAACGCAATGGGTTCGGTTCTTAGCGACGGTAGACGTTGTTGCACCCCATGCACTGTAGGTGGCTGCTTCTATGCTGACAGGGTGTTCAATTTGTCCGGCAGCGAAATCATGTTCCTGTTGCTCGCCGGCCTTGTCGTTCTTGGCCCCGAGCGTCTCCCTGGGGTCATTCGTCAGGCGGGAAAGCTGTACGGGCAGGTGCGGCGCACGACCCAAGGGTTTGAAAAAGAATTTAGGGAGACATTCCATGAGCCCATCAAAGATTTCACAAGCGCCGCAGACAACATCAAGCACGGGTTCGGATTAGTCGATAACGAACCATCGCCTCCGATGCGGCCGGAACGTTCAGCCATTCCGAAGCCTGATTTTTCAGGCACCGAAGAATTGCCATCAACACACAATGTCACCGATTCCGACACCCCCAAGACTGATACAGAGACATGAACAGCACAGCGCAAGACGCCGGCGAAATCATGCCCATCATGGAGCATCTGAGGGAATTGCGTTCTCGAATCATTCGCTGTGCCCTAGCAATTGCTGTCGGCATGATGGTGTTGCTCGCTACATACAACCCCGTCAAGGATTTTTTGACAAAGCCTTATCGTGATCTCTGTCGCGAACGCCCGGATTTCAAGTGCGACGGCTCATTGTTTTCACTCGGACCATTGGACGGATTTTCTGCCCGAATGCGCATCTGTGCCTACGGAGGACTCGTTCTTGCACTCCCTGTCATCTTGTGGCAGATCTGGCGTTTCATAGTTCCTGCGTTGTCGAAGAAGGAACGAACATACGCAGTTCCGTTTATTGCATCATCGGTGCTGTTGTTCACCGTTGGTTGTTACTTGGCGTACTGGACCCTCGACAAGGCACTCGAATTCCTCATCTCATGGTCGGGGACTGATGTCACCCAGGCCTATCAAGTAACAAAATATGTGTCTCTTGTCGTGATGATGATGTTGGCCTTTGGTGTTGGTTTTCTCAGCCCTGTTCTTCTTGTGTTCCTTCAATTGGCCGGGGCAATCAGGCCGCAAACACTTCTCAAGCAATGGCGTTTCGCAATCATGGGAATTTTCGTGGCTGCCGCAGTCATCACTCCATCGGGCGATCCAATCAGCATGCTTGCACTTGCAGTTCCACTATCAATTCTCTATCTCGTGGCAATCCTTGTCGGTTGGCTGTTGACTCGCCGTAGGGTCGAATAGCCATGACAACCGTTCGTTCGCAATTCCTCGCGAGCCTTTCGTACGAGCCCGACACCTTCCAGGTGCGATCGATGGACTCAATCGATGCAGACGCATCGGTTCTTGTTGCCGCACCAACCGGTTCAGGCAAGACACTGATAGCGGAATACGCAATCGCTCGGGCCAGATCCATGGGCCTTCGCGCTTTTTATACGACCCCAATCAAGGCGCTATCCAACCAGAAATATCGCGATCTGCAATCTCTCTACGGTGCACACAAAGTCGGGCTTGTCACCGGAGACAATGCCATCAACCCTGAAGCACCGGTGGTCGTCATGACAACTGAAGTCCTGCGCAACATGATCTACTCCCACTCAACGCGGCTCGATGGGCTCGGAGTCGTCATTCTCGACGAAGTTCATTATCTGCAAGATGCATACAGAGGCCCTGTCTGGGAAGAAGTCATCATTCAGCTCGATCCTGAGGTGCAACTGGTTTGCCTCTCAGCGACTGTGTCGAATGCCGACGAAGTGTCTGAATGGCTCTCCACCGTGCGGGGCCGCACCGATGTCGTCGTGGAGACCACAAGACCAATCGAACTTGTCAATCACTTCGCACTCTTTGACACCAACTCATCACGAGTCGAGATGTACAACACCATCGTGGGCGGGGAACCGAATCGTCACGTACAGCGCTTACTGGCTTCGGCATCTCAGACCAAAGGTCGTGGCGGGGGTTACTCCGGCGGAAAGAAGCCACGTCGCTTTTCGCCGCCCTCTCGGCCAGAGATTGTCGAACTACTCGAGAGCAATTCAATGCTGCCGGCAATCGTGTTCATCTTCAGCCGTGCACAGTGTGAAGACGCCGTGCACAGCTGCATGCGCGCTGGCATGGTGCTGACTAGCGTCGAAGAGGAATCACAGATTCGTGAAATTGTCGAAAGACATTGCGAGGGACTCACCGACGACGACAGGCAAGCTCTCGAGTATTACGACTTCGTCGACGACGTGGCCAGTGGTATTTCTTGCCACCACGCCGGAATGATTCCGATGTTCAAAGAGGCCGTCGAGGAATGCTTTGTCAAAGGCCTTGTCAAGGTTGTATTCGCCACCGAGACACTCGCAGTCGGCATCAACATGCCAGCGCGAGCCGTGGTGATCGAGAAGTTGACCAAGTACACGGGTGAACATCACCAATTGTTGCGTGCGTCGGAATTCACCCAACTCACCGGGCGTGCCGGCAGACGAGGACTCGACGACATCGGACATGCCATTTCGCTGTGGAACCCATTCGTCGATTTCGACCAAGTGGTCGGACTAGCTCTCAGCCGCAGTTTCCGTCTGACCTCTGCATTCCGGCCCACCTTCAATATGGCTGTCAACATGGTGCGCAATCATTCGGAAGATGGCGCCTTGCATATTCTGAACCTTTCCTTCGCTCAATTTCAGGCTGATAGCGATGTCGTGACTACCGAAGCGTCGCTTGAGAAAAAGAAACGTGAGTTGGCGCTTCTCGAACGCGCGTACGCACAAGATCAGGACGCTTTGTCCGATGAATTCACAGAAGGAATTTCTGCCTCGTCAGTGGAAGCCGAGATAGCGATACGTGCTCTACGTCCAGGCGACATCGTGATGTTCGATGCATCAAATCTCAGGGGTCGGGGACTCATCGTGAGTACAGCTGCTCGCAGATCAGGAATTCGACTCACAGTCTTGACACCAAGCCGCAAGATGCTCGATGTCATGGCCAAGGACATGCGCTCGCTTCCGATTCGGGCGGGACATGTCGATCTTCCCGTTCCGTTCGAACCTGCGCGGACTGAATTTATTCGAGAAGCAACGGCCCGCCTCACAAAGGCACGCATCGACGAGACAATGGGCAAGGCACTCGAGGAATCGGATGGCAGTCGTGTTATCGACTCGCCTCTGTCCTCGAAAAGCATCAAGAAGTTGCGGCGCGAAATCGAACAGATGCAGGACCGCACATCGACCCGTTCGGGTTCGGTTGGTGCGCGCTTCAACGATGTTATTCAACTTCTCACCGAACTTGATTACGTGGATCACTGGAGCCTCACCGAAAAAGGCGAGACCCTTGCAGGCATCTACCACGAGTCGGATTTGTTGATTGTTGAAGTAATGAACAAGGGAATTCTCGACAATCTGTCTGTGAACGACTTGGTTGCAGTGCTCTCCACGCTTGTGTATGAACCTCGTGGTGGCGACACGGGTGGAAGTCCACGTTGGCCATCAGACACAGTGCGACAACGATTTAAGCGGATCGAGAAGATCTCTCTGCAGGTGCAAGATCTGCAACGGTCGCGTGGTTTGCACCAGCACCGCGCACCCAACGGTGGGCTAGCAGCAGAGACCGCAGCATGGGCCGCGGGTAAACCATTGTCGAAGATTCTTGATGCGCACCTCACACCGGGCGACTTTGTTCGCAGCATGCGTCAACTCATCGACCTGCTTCGCCAGATTGTGACGACAACATCAAGTGAGTCACTCAGAACCAGCGCAGAGGCTGCATCGAAAGCCTTGGATCATGGCGTGGTATCCGCAGCAGCAGGTGCAACAACAACATGATTCGCCGCGGGCAGCCCTGGGGAATACCGGCAGATATGTCTGACGATGTGCTCGTCGTCGAGAACGACCAAGTGCTGTCCAACACTGAACCAACATGCCGAATCGTTCTGACAGGGGGAGACATCTCCCGCAGTCTTGGCAACCCGGTCGTTCCGGTGCTTGGCAGTGCTTGTACAGAAGTTGCGATCGATGCGATGCTGTGCGACATCACCACCACAGACGGTCGATCGATACTTGCCGTCGCTGCCTCTTCAATTATCGTCGGCGATTTTTGGAGGGGTCGACATCTGATTGTCAGTAACGCTGGATGGATTGGCAACAGCAATGTTGCTCCTCGCGCTCATCCGAATGATGGCAAGGTGGAGGTGCTCACCATCACATCCCAGATGAGTCTTCGACAGCGGTTCCTCGCACGGCGCAAAATGCAGACCGGTACCCACCTTCCACACCCGGATCTCTCTTCGAAACAGATTGCAACACAATCCATCGTGCGCCAAAACGGAGAAAAGCTGATGATCGATGGAAGAAAAATCGATAATTGGGCGTCCATCTCGATCAGGGTTGAACCTGATTACTGGAGAGTGCTGGTCTAGCCATCTACGGTGGGGGACATGAATGCATGGATCCTTGACGAATCACCCGGACAATACAGATGGGGACAGATGGATGACCCCACCCCCGATCACGACGAAGTACGTATTCGAGTTGTGGCGAGTGCGCTCAACCATATGGATCTGTGGGTGACTCGCGGTCAACCAAAACCACCATTGCCACATATTCCCGGATGCGACGCAACAGGCATCGTTGACGCCATCGGTTCATCTGTCACGAATGTTTCCGTGGGCGACGAAGTTGTGATCAACCCAGGCGTCTCGCCAGTCGACGAAATCATTCGTCTCGGCAATGATTCACCGATGGGGCCGGGATTCATCATCTGGGGAGAGCACTGTCGTGGTGGTCACGGCACGTACGCAATCGCCCCCGCACGCAATGTGCGGAAACGTCCGACCAACAGATCATGGGAGGAGTGTGCAGCGTTTCCATTGGCTTACCTCACGGCTCTGCGTATGTTGAATCGTGCACGACTGAAGGCCGGTGAAACAGTTCTCATCGTCGGCATCGGTTCGGGCGTGTCCACTGCCGCACTCGCAATTGCAAAATGGATGGGAGCAAATGTGATTGCCACCAGTCGTGACGAGGCGAAAAGGCAACAGGCTCTTGTGATGGGAGCGAGCACTGTCATCGATTCGGCAAGCGAACGTTGGAACGTTGAAGCAAATGTCGTGGTCGAGAGTGTCGGCCCAGCCACATGGGACAAGTCGATGCGCTCACTTGCTCCGGGCGGCCGAATGGTTGTCTGTGGTGGCACTTCTGGGCCGAAGGCTGAAATCAATATTCCACGTTTGTTTTTCAAGCAGCACGAAATCATCGGATCTACGATGGGAAGCTACGAAGAGTTCGATCAATTGCTGCTGCTTGTCGAGGCGGGTCTTCCGATCCATATCGACAGTGTTCTGAAATTGGATGAGTACCAAACAGCCATCGAGCGTCTCGAAAAGGGCGAGCAATTGGGCAAGATTGTTCTGCGACACGGAGATTCCGTTGCTTGATGCCGAGGTACTCAGCCTGAAGAATCAGGCGTGTGCTTCAATCGACGCCGCAGCGCAAACACTGATCGATGTCAGTCACGACATCCATGATCATCCAGAACAAAACTTTGCAGAGTTCTATGCCTCGGAGTTGCTGTGTCGCACGTCGAAGACTCACGGACTCGATGTGGAACTGGGTGCCTATTCCTCAGGCACTGGTTTTTCCGGTGATGTTGGGTCTGGCCCGACTGTCTGCGTCATGAGCGAATACGACGCCTTGCCAGATATCGGTCACGGCTGTGGACACAATGTGATTGCTGCTGCCGGACTTGGTGCGGCAATCGGGCTCGCAAGTGTTGCGGGTTCAGCCGGGGGACGTTTGCGATACATGGGGACGCCAGCCGAAGAAGGCGGTGGCGGAAAAATTCTCATGGCACAGAACGGCGCACTCGAAGGCATCGACGTGGCAATGATGGTTCACTCAGCAGATGCAGATCTCACGACAATCGATGCGATTGCATTGCAACAATTGCTTGTTGAATATTTCGGCGAAGAAGCCCATGCCGCAGCTGCGCCACATCGTGGAAAAAATGCATTAGATGCTGCTGTTCTCGGATATATGAGCGTGGCTGCGTTACGTCAACACATCCTTCCGACCGAACGAATTCATGGCATTTTTGTGAAGGCAGGGGAGAAGCCAAACATCGTGCCTCGCGAAGCGTCGACCGAATGGTACGTACGCTCCGACACAATTTCGACTTTGAACGATCTCAAACCGCGTGTGTTGGCAGCGCTTTTGTCGAGCGGACCAGCATGCGGGTGTTCGGCCGAACATCAATGGCTTGGCTCTCCATACGCCGACATGATCACTAATCAAAGCCTGAGCGCTTCGTACGTTGCAAACGCAGCACTCATCGGACGAACAGTGTCAGATCCCCGCATCAGTGGTCACCGAGTTGTCGGCAGCACAGACATGGGCAATATCAGCCACCTGGTTCCGTCCATCCATCCGATGATTGCATCAGCACCAACAGGGTCGTCGATTCATACGCTTGCCTTCGCCAAACACTCACGCGAAAAGATGGCCGACCAAGCCGTGATCGACGGTGCAAAGGCAATGGCCATGACTGCCATCGACTTTTGGACTTCCACGGAGCGACAGGCGGCAATTGCCGCTGAATTTCGTGCCGCCAACCCCGACAAAGATGTCCTTTAGAAGTATCCCTGTTCGGCTTGCAACCGACTCGTAGGCTCTCTACTCGTGACGGTGTATGTTCCCGAGGAATTCACTGACGCGGAATCTGACATTCTGCGTCGTTATTTTACCAACCTAGACCTGCCGGTCTTTGGTCTGGTCAACTTGCCCGAAGTGGTGAAAGGCGCATTGTTTGCTCGCTACAGCCGTAGCCCTCGCAGCCTGCGCCGTTTGTTTCTTGATGAGTTCGTCAATGATCTTGAGATAGCCGGCGACCAAGCTGTTGATGCCACTGTCGGAGTCGATCGCGCTGAGTCGCTCTACGAAAAAGTCTTTGTCGAATACGGAGATGACTCCGTGGCTCAACTTGGTGGCGTGCATCTTGCATGCGAGCAGGCCTCGAACATCCTGACCAAGATTCTCGAGTGGGGTCGCCTCATGAGCTACCTCGAACAAAGCACGCGGTACATCGCCTATGACGAGCGACTTGGTGGCCGCTTCCGCTATTACCGCGACCCAGATCTCGTCGCCAGCCGGTTCGGAACACGTTATGTGGGCGACATGGATCGCATGTTCGACTCCTATTCACAGTTGTCCGAATTGGTCACCGAGCACGTTCGCTCGACCGTTCCGAAGGTTGCCGGCGATAGCGACTTCGTATACCGCCAGGCCACACGTGCAAAGGCACTCGATGCTGTCCGTGGGCTCTTGCCCGCAGCGTCGTTGTCCAATGTCGGTATCTACGGAAGTGGTCAGGCGTTCGAACAATTGCTCCTTCGTATGCGCGCTCATCCGCTTCCTGAAGCCCGCTATTACGCAGACATGATGCTTGTCGAATTACGCAAGGTGATTCCGTCTTTCTTGCGGCGCGTCGATATCGCCGAACGTGGTGGAAAATGGTCGGAGTATCTCTCCACAAACGCGACAGAGATGTCGAAGTTGGTGGATTCCATGATGGGGGATTCGATCGCTACAGACGTTGCAGAAGTAACGCTTGTGAATTTCGATCCGGAAGGCGAGAACAA
>JBEAXB010000089.1:0-5092 GCA_041160045.1 Actinomycetota bacterium | reverse complement strand
CGCAGCGGCAAGGCTTGCGCCAAGACCCGCGCGTCGCCATTCGGGTTCGTACACCACATCGACAGGTGTCGGCTCGCCCGCAAGCGCTTCATACGATTCACGCACGAACGGCGAAAGTCGAGCCACCAACTTTGCACGTGCCTCGCCCAGTTGTGTGCCCTTGAGGGCGAACTGGTCATCCCACACATCGAGGGTCATTTCGATGTCGGGAGTCAGGCGTCCGTTTGATTGCTTGAGCAACACATTGCGCTGGCGAATAATGCGGTCGACTTCGAGTCGCAATGCATCGTTACGAGGAGCCAGCGCGACGAGGGCATCGTCCAACATGTCGCGACGAACCGACGGGCCTTCGTAGACAAGTTGCAGGTCTGTTGGTGCGAACACGGTGGAGCGCACGACGCCAAGAAGGTCGCGTACGCGACCCAATTTTTGTTTGTTCACCAACACCTTGTTGCGCCCGGCTCTGTTGATCTCTGCTTCGACAAGAATTTCGCGTCCGTCGTCGTGCACAACGAGCGCACGAACATATGCAGTGTCTGCACCTTCGCGCACCAACGCATCGTTCGGTACTCCGCGAAAACTTTGCAATGTGGACAGGTAACTCATGGCCTCGGCCAAACTTGTCTTGCCTTGCGCATTGCGCCCGATGACAGCGGTGACGCCTGGGTTTAGTTCGATGATCGCGTGTTGATACACGCGAAAGTTGGTGAGTTCGATGCGGCGGATGACCATACGTGTTCCGCGCTCAGCTGTTCAACCGGGGTGCTGCCACTTAGAGACGTTGCGGCATGAGGAGGTAGATGTACGTGTCGTCACCAACCGGGCTAACGATTGCGGGCTTATTCGGCACGCTTGTTGCGATGTTGACTTCTTCACTCGCACACGCATCAACACCGTTTGCAAGGTACTCGGAGTTGAATGCAACGGTGATGTCTTCGCCGGTGAACTGTGCATCAAGATCTTCGACACTGGTGCTGCCATCGGTGAGTTGAACGGTGAGGCGAATGCCTTCGCTCGACATGCGCATGCGTACCGGAGTCATCTCGGATGCAAGCACGCGTGTACGGCGCAACGCGTCGAGAAGTTCTTCGCGATTCACTGTTGCAGTGTTCGTGTTGTTCTTCGGAATGATTGTTTGATACGGCGGGTAATCAGCATTGATCAGACGCGTTGACAATGTCATTGCCGGTGACTGGAACGTTGCATCGATGTCGTTGAAACGAACGGTGATTTCTTCCGACATGTCGAGAAGGCGTTGCAGTTCGGACAATGCGCGTGCAGGAATGAGAAACGAATTTTCCGATGTTGCACTGGTGCCGAGAATGTCGCGCATCGCCAGGCGATAACCATCGGTTGCGACAAGACGAATACCGCGATCGGTTGCGGCCAACAACACAGCCGACAAGTGATGCTTCTGCGGATCGCCACTTGCAGCAAGAACAACCTGGGCCAACGCTGATTTGAATTCGGCTGATGTGATTGTGACTGCCTCGCCCGACGGCGCAGGAGTGCGAGGAAATTCAACTGCGTTCAAAGTGGGCACGGTGAATTGCGAGCGTTGCGCAGAAATCGTTGCATTCTCGCCAGCGAACTCGACGGTGATTTTTCCTGATGGCATCACGCGAACGATGTCGTTCATCATTCGGGCACTGACAAGACCCTGACCATCGGTATCTCCACCAACCGGCAAGACGAACTGCAGAGAAATATCTGAGTCTGTGCTCGAGGCAACAAGTGAGTCGCCCGTGAGAATCATTTTGACGCCGGACAGTGCAGGTGTTCCTGCGTTACGCGTGGACGCGATACGTGCAAGAGCACCGAGAGCCTCTGCGAGAATTCCTTGTTCGCTTCTGAACTTCATGCTCCGACCTTCGTGCTGTGTGAGTGATTGTAGGTGGCTTCGATTAACGATGCCGAAAAGTGCTTCATATGTCTAATAGTTGTAATAGGTGCTGTGGATTGTGGAAACAGACCTTGTGAGCCGTGCGGTTGTTGAAAAGACCATGTGTACGACGAAGTGGGGTTAACCACAGATTGCAACCGTGCAACTTTGAGGCTTGTGGATGAAGAGGTAGTTATCCCCGACCCCCCACAGGAGCCCCACATGGTCGTCCCCAAGGAATTCACAGCCTGCACGAGCATCAGAATCAGGAATTCTTGATCCGGGCAGTGACCTCGGTGACGAGATCAAAGGTGGCTTTGTCCTCGCGCATGAGGCGCTGGGTCTTGTCGACGGCGTGAATCACGGTGGTGTGGTCACGGCCGCCAAAGAGACGAGCGATGGCTGGGTAGCTGAGCTCTGTCATGTCACGGAAGATGTACATGGCGATCTGACGGGCAGAAACGAGGGGGCGCTGGCGGGACTTGCCCTTGAGTGCCTCGACGGAGAATCCCATATATCCGGCAATCTCGGTGAGCATCTCTTCATCGGTGCGGTGCTTCGGGGCAGTCGCAGTAAGAAGGTCGGCCAACTGCTGCTCGGCCATCTGGACAGAGGCCTCTTCCCGGGTGAGGTTGGCATAGGCAGTCACTCGGATGAGGGCACCTTCCAACTCACGGATGTTCGAGGTGATGTTCGTGGCGATGAACTCGAGAACGTCGGATGGAAGAGGGGTGTTATCCCGCTCAGCCTTATTTCGCAAGATCGCGAGCCTGGTTTCGAGGTCGGGAGGCTGGATATCGGTGATCAGGCCCCAGCGGAATCGGCCGCGGAGGCGATCTTCGAGAGTCGGGATGGCGTCTGGCATCCGGTCAGACGAGATGACGATCTGCTTGTTGGCTCCGTGGAGGGAGTTGAAGGTGTGGAAAAACTCCTCCTGGAGCCCTTCTTTGCCCTCCATGAACTGGATGTCGTCGATGAGCAAAACATCCACGTCGCGGTAGCGCCGTTTGAAGGCTGCGGTCGTATTTGTACGAATCGCGTCGACATATTCGTTCAAGAAAGTCTCAGTAGAGACGTACCGCACTTCGTAGTGGGCGTAATGCGCGTGAACGTACCAACCGATTGCTTGCAGAAGGTGTGTCTTGCCGAGACCGGCTTGTCCGTAGATGAAAAGAGGGTTGTAAGAACGCGCCGGAGTTTCGGCGACGCGCAATGCTGCAGCGAGAGCGAACTGGTTTGATGCGCCCTTCACGAAGTTGTCGAAGGTGTAACGAGGATTCAGACCAACGGCCAAACCCTTGCCGTTATTGGGGTTTGCCACTGTTGCTGGGACGAGTACTTCGTCGGCAACAAGTACGTCTGTGTCGTCTGCTGCTTGCAGATCAGAGATCTCGATGATGAGTTCGCGGTCGCTTTCGCCGATCTCGTCGAGTGCGTCGACAACAAGTGGTCGGTAGCGCGTGACGATGCGATCGCGAACATGTGCGTTCGGAACTTGCAAACGAAGTGACTCGTGAGTACTTGTTAGAGCGACAACGTCGTTGAATGTGGAGTACCACACGCCTTCCGACACTTGTGCTTTGAGGAGTTGCGCGGTTGCATTCCACACCGCTTCATGGTTGCTCATTGTTGCCTCCAATTTTTCTCTTCCACAGCACTATCCACAGGGTGTGGACAACGTCCAGGCGCAATTAGCCCGGGTGAATGACCGTAGCAGGACTTGTGGATAAGCCAAATTGGAGACATCCGTGGTGGTCGTGGCGATCGCCCGTTAGTCTGTCCAAGCACTCGTCTCGCGCCTCTGGCGCAGGAATGTCACATAATCCGCGCTTCAATTCCGAAGCTTGTCCCAGTAGGAGGCGCCATGAAGCGCACCTTTCAGCCAAACAACCGACGCAAACTTCGCAAGCATGGCTTTCGTCACCGCATGAGCACTCGTGCCGGCCGCGCCATCTTGAAGAACCGTCGGGCCAAGGGCCGCCACAAACTCAGCGCTTGATCGGCCGTATCCAGAGCCGTTCGGTCTTCCAGCGCATTCGCACGGAAGGCCGCCATGTCCGTTCTGGTCCACTGTCTTGCACCATGATGCTCGATTCTTCTCTTTCTGTCCCTCAAGTGGGCTACGCGTTGTCGCGGGGCTATGGCTCTGCCGTGCGCCGCAATCGCTTGCGCCGCCAACTTCGTGAACTTGTGAAAGCTCGCGAGTCCGCAATGGTTCCAGGCATCTACGTGTTTGGCGCCTCTCCCCGTGCTCACGGCACCCCTTTTCTCGAACTTGGCCGCCACGTTGATGCGTTGCTGGCCAAATGTGCAGCCGGAGGGTCGAAATGACCGCCATCCACTCCCCTGATTCACATCTGTTCACAAAGCCACAAAGTCTGATGCTCAAGGCCATTCGTTTTTACCAAGTAGCGCGCGAGGGTCGTCCATCCCCGTGCCGCTTTTATCCCTCGTGTTCTCACTACGCAGTGGAAGCCATCGAGACCCACGGTTCAGGCCGTGGCTTGTGGCTGACAGTGCGCAGACTCATTCGTTGTCGACCTTTCGGACCATCCGGGGTCGACCAAGTACCCGCGCCCAGAGGGCGTGCCTAGAAAGGGCGCAATATGTTTCAAGCTGGCGCATGGCTCATCGACTCCTTCTACGGATTGGTGCACAGTTACGCGATTGCGATTGCCCGCGATCATGTTGCTGATCACACCTCTCACGATGAAGAGCACCAAGGGAATGCTGGAAATGCAACGTCTCCAACCAGAGATGAAGCGTCTGCAGAACCAACACAAGGGTGATCGTCAAAAACTCAACGAAGAGATGATGAAGCTCTACCAATCGCACAAAGTGAACCCACTTGCCTCGTGCTTGCCCCTGTTGGCTCAGATGCCGGTGTTCATCATCATGTTCCAGGTTTTGAGCGGCCTGACTCGCATCGACCCTGCGACCAAACTTTTCGATCCGAAGTACATCTCTGATACCTCCGACCTCTCCATTGCCCTGAACAAGGTGGGCAAGATGATGTCGTTTGGCCTCGACTTGGCCATCAGCCCTGCCCAGGCGATGCAAGACGACTTCCTCAGTGGCATTTGGTACGCACTTCTCGTTGTTGCTCTTGGTGGGTTGTTCTTCATCCAGCAGCGCATGGTCGCGAGCCGCACCACGAGCCCCACCATGTCGCCCACCCAGGCAAAGATCATGCAGTACATGCCTGTGGCA
>JBEAXB010000288.1:0-3829 GCA_041160045.1 Actinomycetota bacterium | reverse complement strand
CAATCACCCGTTGTTGTCACACAAAGTCGTTGACGAAGACCACCTTGGTGACTGGCAAGATCATCCCTTCAACTGCTTCGCTGAACGGAACAACTTTGTTGATGATGCGAGCAGGGTCAAGTGCGCCAGATGACACGAGGTCAAGTACAGGTCTCGCAGTTGCGCACGCATGCACTCGGCCAATCTCGTAACGAACACCTTTTAGATACATCGATTGCAACGGAAGATTTGAGCGTGATGAGGCACCACCAGAGACACTTGTGCACACACCACATGGCTCCACTGATCGAAGTGCGAAGTTCCGCCCAGGGTCCAACACGTTTGCGTCGACCACAATTGGAAATCTCTCTGCGAGTTTCAGCGAATCCCACTGATCCTTTGCATTGACAACTTCTGCACCTGCTGCTGCGGCAAGTTCTAGGCGTGCTGCATCATCATCGACATACACCACTCTCTCTGCACCAAGCGCAAGTGCCGCCATCACTGCATACAAACCAACAGATGGAGCAAGCCCACCCAGCTCGGCCAATGGAGCAGCAACGCATCGATACCCATCCGAGACATTGTCGGGAATTCCCGCTGCTGCCACCGGGTCCATTCCTTCAGGCAAAGGAATCAGCATCACATCTGCCCAAGGAACTCGAACAAGTTCCGCAAGCGCACCACCAAGATCGATACCACCGTGTGGCCCGAGACCAAATGCAGTTCCCGACGGCACGCTCTCGCATGCGTTGGTATGTCCACGAAGGCACGGTGCGCATGTCATGCAACTCAATTGGAATGGCACAATCACCTTGTCACCGAGACGAACATTGCTAATGGCGTCACCTACTGCAACAACTTCCCCGACCATTTCATGACCCATGACAAACGGCGCTGGCATTGGATACAAACCAAGTGCAATAGCTGGATCTAGGTCGCATCGAGCGACTGCGATAGGTCGCACCAACGCATCACGTGGCTCCACCAACTTTGGTGTTTCCACTTCTTCCCAAGCAAGGGCCATTGGTCCCCGAAATACAAGTGCACGCATCAGATGACCTTCGTTGACTGTCGATAGTCAGCAAATCGAGGCGCACCATTTTCGAATGGTACGCGCGATGCATTCGCAGCATAAGAGATTGCGTGATACCAACCCGCCAACATACATACATCGAGCATCTGCTGCTCGTTCAAGTGTCGAGCCAAACTTTCCCACTGCGAATCATTTGCGTTTGCAGCCTCATGCAGAGCATCCACGAATTGAATAAGTGCCCTATCGACCTCTTCAGTCCAGCAAGGGTCTGTTCCATCCCCATGGGTCAGGGACGTGACTTGTTCTCGGGTGAAGCCAACTCTTTCGGCAAAGAATGCAACATGCACGCCCCATTCGTATTCACACCCACAAAGTGCAGTCACGCGATCGATCACGATTTCTCGTTGTCTCATCGACAACGATAAATCTCGAGACAACTCATAGGAACCCCAACGACGCATCGCCTTGGCCATGGGAAGATTCTTCGCAAATGTGCGAAAGAGGGCGATTGGTGGTGCCCCTGGCGGCATCATTGCGGCAAGAATCTCGGCGGTTTCTTCTTCGAATGGTGCTTCAAGAGGGGTGATCCTCGTATTCATTTATATGTCTTCCTTTCGCACGTCCTAGTCGCATCACTGATTTAGGCGAACCCGACATTGGAGACGACTATGATGAACATCATAGAGACTAATTATGAAGGTCGTCATAGTCAAATGAATCGTCGAAATGTTCGCCAAGAGATGGTCAATGGTGCGATCAGCCTCCTTGCAGAAAAAGGTGTGCAAGGCACTTCTTTCGCCGTTGTGACCGAAGCAACAAAGACGCCGCGGGGATCGATTTACCACCATTTCCCGGGCGGGAAGAACGAACTCATTGAAGAGGCGCTCACATCTATTGGCACTCTCGTCACCTCACTCATTGATGCGGTTGAAGTTGATTCCCCATCAAAAGTTGTTGATGTTTTCGTAGAGAGTTGGAGAGCACTTCTTCTTGCTAACAACTTCGCCGGCAACTGTGCTGTAGCGAATGCAAGTTTGGGTGCGGGTGATGAGGACTCATTGAAGGCTTCAGCAAATGAAGTCTTCAAGAATTGGATTTGAACGAAGTGGAGCTAAACGGAAAGATGCAGTTGATTTTGCAGCCGTTTGTCTCGCATCCGTCGAAGGAGCTCTGATTTTGGGTCGAGCATCAGGGAGCGACGAAGTATTTAAAGCACTCTCACGTCAACTCAAAAAGATTGTTTGCTGAACTCGCTTAGATAATCAACGCTTTAGGTCGGTG
Organism: Actinomycetota bacterium; assembly: GCA_041160045.1. Taxonomy (GTDB): domain Bacteria; phylum Actinomycetota; class Acidimicrobiia; order Acidimicrobiales; family Ilumatobacteraceae; genus UBA2093. The sequence goes on along the minus strand of JBEAXB010000288.1, from coordinate 1,533 downwards.
ACCACACCACCAGCGACACGAACAATGTCATTCGGATTCGCACCGAAGTTGTCATTCCATGTTCCCGCTGCGGCCCACACCTCGTCGTACTGCAACAAGTCCGGATCAACGAACACCCGCAGTTGGGTTTGATGACCAAAGGGAGGCACGCCACCGTTGGTTTAAGCAACCCCTTACGAATCAGCCAGCCAACGATCCAACAATGGATTTCGCAGACAACTGACTAAGGCGAGCATCGCTAATGCGCTATTCTTCGCAATAGTGGATTCAGCAAACTCTTTCCTCAGTGTCGTACTTGCTGTTCTCTGTACAGCATCGGCGATGGGAGACTTTCTCAAGCTACCGAGCGTCATGAAAGCGGCTGAAACAGTTCATTGTCCGCCCAACCTCTGCACTGTTCTCGGCCTGATCAAGATCGCAGCAGCGACTGGATTGATTCTCGGTCTCACTGTCGACAAAATCGGAACTGCCGCCGCCGTGGGCTTATCGATCTACTTTGTCCTCGCCGTTGGGGCTCACATCCGAGTGAAGGATCGCCTCAAGGGAATCCTTCCAGCCATTGGCATGCTCGCAATCAGCGCTGCAACTCTTGCCACTTCCCTCTAAGTCATCTGATCTGTGTCACTCGCGCAAGGGAGGCACGCCAAGTTTGGTTTAAGCAACTCAACTCAAATAGTCAGCGCTATCCGCATAGAACTTGATTTCGATGATGTTCCCGCTGGGGTCTGCGAGTTTCCCTCCAAGTTTTCCGTTTAACTCGGCGTCGCTATGTATCTCAGGTTTTGAAATCCAAGCATGCCCGGATGCAGCAACGCGATTAACAAGTTCATCAAACTCTGTCAATGAGGGAAGGACGACTCCAAAATGCCGAACACCCTGTTGGCTGACAGTCATTACTTCAAGCGGTCTCAACTGCAGCGTTAGCTGTAGGCCGTAGAACCAGGCATCAAACCAGTCTTCTCGCTCACGTCCAATACGACACCCGAGTGTGTGTTCGTAGAAAGACCTTGCAGCGAGAAGATCATCCACTGGCAACGAGAGGTGAAGCACTGGTCTATCGGTCATGTGTCGAGGATAACTTCAACGAGCCTTTAGGAATCGATGATTTAGGTGCGCTTCAGGTCGGTGACCACTCCACCGCTAACGCGAACAATGTCCGCAGGTGCAGCACCGAAGTTGTCATTCCACGTTCCGGCTGCTGCCCACACCTCGTCGTACTGCAATAAGTCCGGGTCAACAAACACACGCAGTTGAGTGCTGTGGCCGAAGGGAGGGACGCCGCCGTTGGCTTTGGCACCCTTCGGCAATGAGCCGACCTCAGTCCCCGATTTCGTGGACTCCGTAAGTCCTGAGAACTCCCGCCCGTCGCTCTGCTGGGTCTACCTCTGGATACAGATGCCAACTCGGTGCCGAGAAAGGCTGAACATCGCCGACCTCAATGACGAAGATCTCCGAGAAGGGGAATCGTCCCTCAGTTCGCGTATTGAGCAACGCTCGGGCACCCACCATCTCGACGTCGTCAGCCGAGCACAC